>JAUWCW010000172.1 GCA_030609125.1 Candidatus Rokuibacteriota bacterium | reverse complement strand
GGGAGGTAATGTCCGTTATGGTCTCCACGCCCCCCACGATCTCGCCATTCTCATCCTTGAGGACGACGGCGTTCTTCAGGAGGTAGACCGCCTGCCCGCCCTTGGCTCGTATGCGGCATCTCTTGTTGGTGATGGTGCCCTGTTTGAAGAGGTCGCACTTCTTCTGCCGGCCATCATGGGTGAGCACGACGCAGGTGTCGGAATCGAGCATCATGCAGGGCTGCCCGAGCACCTCTTCCCTGCCGTAGCCCGTGATTTCCTCCGCGGCCTTGTTGAAGAACTGTATGATCCCGTCTTCGTCCATGACCATCAGCCCTTCCCTCATGGTCTCGAAGATGTTCATCAGAAACCCGGGGTCTTCCAGGAACCTTTTCAGCATCGTTCAACCGTTAATAGTTTGAATTTCAACATTAACGTTAATTTACGGTAAACATATTTTTTGTCAAGCAGAAAACGCTGCAACCTTGCAACACATTGATAAAACATTATATTCCACAGCTATCATTTCTGGCACGGAAGTTGATTGTAGAGTGAATCAAGATGGTAAACAATAAAGCGATAATGACATTAACAGTCAGTCAGAGGGAAGAAACGATGAAGAAGATAATGATCGCCGTTGATGACAGCCGGACTTCCCGCGAAGTGCTCTCCACATGCGCCACTCTCGTCCGCGAGCCGGGGGAGGTGCTCCTCCTGCACGTGCAGAGACTGGAGGGCAGGTCACTCATGATCGACATGCTCGGCGACGCCGAGATGTCGACCCTGAAGGAATCGCTTCGCGGTACGGAGCACCAGAGGGGACTCGACCGGAAGGCGGAAAAGATCCTCGCCTGGTACCGGAAGAAACTGGAGGCGATGATGGGCGTCCCGGTGAGGACGCTTCTTGCCGAAGGCCCGCCGGCGGACGAGATCCTCAGGGTGGCCCGGGAGGAAGGGGTTGACCTCATCATTCTTGGAAAGAGCGGCAAGAAAAGCCTCGACCGGCTCATCACGGGGAGCGTGGCGGCGGAGGTGGAAAAGAAGGCGGGGATTCCCGTGATGACCGCCAGGCGGAGGCCGGTCTGCGAGGAGCCCTACAGCTGGAAAGACGCCTGCGCCGCCTTCTCGGCTCTGACGATAGTCGTGTTCGGACTCCTGCTGCTGGGATTCGCCATGCAGCAGGGGGTCCTCGCGCCCTGACGAACAATGCGGATAACCACACGAATGACCACAAGGAGGAAGAAATGAAAAAGGTGCTGATAGCGGTTGACGATACGAAGGACTCCACGGCGGTGTTCTCGGTCTTCAGGAATCTCGTCCGTCCGCCGGAAGAAGTAGTGGTCCTCAATGTGCAGGGTCTCGAAGGCCGGTCGATGATGATCGACATGCTGGGTGAGGCGGAACTGTCCACCCTGAAGGAATCGCTCCAGGGCACGGAGCACATGGAAAAGCTGGAGCAGGAGTCGAAGAGGATTCTCGACTACTACCGCAGGGAGATCCAGAAGAACGGGCTGGTCCCGGTGAAGACCGTGTCGAGATTCGGCATTCCCTCGGAAGAGATCCTGAAGGTGGCCGACGAAGAAGAGGCGGAGTTCATCATCATGGGCTTCAACAGGAGAGAAGGGCTGGACCGGCTCGTCGCCGGACGCGTGAGCAAGGACATCGAAAAGAACGCCAGGGTGCCGGTCATGCTGGCCAGGCGCCCGGGGAGCGGCAGGGAAGACGTCGCGGACAGAGTCGTGCCGGAACGCCTGGTGCTCCAGGAAGAACTGAGCTGACAAGGGACAGGGGGAAGAGATGAAAAAGGTACTCATTCCGGTAGACGAAACGAAAGGGACGAAAGAGGCGCTGGCCCTCTTTCACAGCGCCATCACCCCGGCGGAGGAGGTGATCCTGCTCCACGTGCCGAGGCTGCAGGGGAGTTCGCTGATGATCGACATGCTCGGCGAGGCGGAGCTCGGGACCCTGAAGGAATCGATGCAGGGAACAAGGCACCAGGCGGCGCTGGAGGAGAAGGCCGAGAAGATCCTCGGCTTCTTCAGCAGGAAGCTCGAAGGCAGCGGCCCGGCGAAGGTCACCACCATGGTCCGGGAGGGCATCGTCTCCGACGTCATTCTCCAGGTCGCCAGGGAAGAGGCGGTGGACCTGATCATCATGGGCTGCGGCGGAAAGAGGGGGCTCCACAGGCTCATCAGCGGCTGCGCCACCAACGAAGTCGAGATACGTGCCGAGGTGCCCGTGCTCGTGGCGAAGAACGACGGCTGCGAAAAGCACGTCTACGGCTGGAGGGAAGCATATGCTACACAGTAATCTTGCCTCCGGCCTGTCCGCCATAGCCCTCGGTGGGGCGCTGGGGTTCGTCCTTCAGAGAGGGCGGTTCTGCCTCAACTCCGCCTTCAGGGACATCATCTTCATGAAAGACCTGACCATGTTCCGGGCCTATCTTCTGGCCGTCGTGGTCGCCATCGTCGGCGCGAACTTCCTGGAGGAGATGAGACTTCTCACCACGATCGATCCCGAGACGGGCAAAGCCGTCACCTACGGCCTGCTGCGGCAGAACTTCATGCCCGCCGCCCACATCATCGGAGGCTTTCTCTTCGGCATGGGAATCGTCCTCGCCGGAGGGTGCGCCAGCGGCATCGTCTATCGGATGGGAGAGGGGCAGGTGGCGGCCATCGTTGCCACCATCGGGTTCTTCTTCGGTGTGGTCATGACCCAGAGCGGCATGCTGAGCCCGGCCCACAAGTACCTCAAGAGCCTCAACGTCGACGTCTTCGGGAAGACCAACCCCGCCCTCTGGGACATCTTCGGCAGCGGGCCGCTGGTCAAATGGCTGACCATCGCGGTCTTCTCCGCCGTGGTTCTGACTTTCATCGTGAAGGGCAAGCCCCGCATAGGCAAGCAGAACAATGGCTACTCGTGGGCGCTGACGGGGTTCCTGATCGGCGTGCTGACCTCGGTGGCGTGGTGGGTGTCCTCCTATTTCGGCGGCATTCCCAGGGGTCTCGCCATCACCACGCCCATCAGGGAGTTCTTTTCCAGCGTCCTCTACAAGAGCTCCTATTCACCCTTTCCCGAGTTCAGCTTCTTCGGCATCTTCAAGGGCACCTGGGGCGTCTTTTTCATCTTCGCCGTCCCCCTGGGGGCCTTTCTCAGCGCCTACGGCCTCAAGGAGTTCAGGTGGAAGATACCGCCGGCGAAGGAATTCCTGACGGTCCTCTTCGGCAGCATTATCATGGGAATCGGAGCGGTCATCGCCGGAGGATGCAACCTGGGTCACGGCATCACCGGTTTCTCGACGATGGCGCTCTCCAGCATGGTCGCCATCAGCGCCATCATCCTCGGCAACTGGACGATGGTCTACTTCAAAATCATCAGGCCCATGAACAACATGGACCTGTAGGACTGCGGAAAAAGGAGGAGAGAGTGAAAGATCTACAGCTGCGTTTCGGCATCGTTCTGCTCGTCATCATCTCGGTAGTGAGCTTCATGATCGGCCGGAGCCTCAGGCCGGTCATGGACGCCAGGGCCCATGCTGAAGTGGCCCTCGAGGTCCCGGGCAGCGACGCCGCCCCGTCTGCCGGCGAAGACGGCCGGAAATCCCTCATCTAGCCTGGATATTTCATGAACTTCGTTGCGTGATCTCCGCGCTCGCAGCAGATGGCTCATGAAATTTCCGGGCTAATCGCCTGGAAAGGAAAGGTATGAGAATCGCAATTCGTACCGTCGCCGTCGCGGCGGCGTTCATGCTGATGGCGGCGTCCTACCCGGGTTCCGCCCGGGCGGGCAAGCCGAACATCGTCGGCGGGTGCAAGAAGTGCCACACCGCCAAGCCCGGGACGATCTGGGGCAAGATGAAGAGCGTCTCCGATAAGTTTCACACCTTCCAGGTCGCGGTGGGGCCGGTGGTCTGGATCGTCAAGTACGACGATGCGATCAAGGTCAAGGAAGGGAAGAAGGTCAGCGGCCCCGAGAGGATCGCCGCGATTCCCATGGGCAAGGAGATCCTTATCACCTACACCGGCGAAGAGTCGAAGCCTCTCGCCGCCCAGGTGGTGCTGAAGCAGCCCTACAAAGTCCCGGAGGAGATGCTCATCTCCCTCGAAGAGGTGAAGGCTCTCGTCGCTATGGGCCCCAAGGCGGGGGGCTACACCCTCGTCGACGCCCGCCCGCCGGCCCCCTACCTGCAGGGACACATTCCGAGGGCCCGGTCCCTCCCCTACGGCGCCTTCGCGAAGAGACACGCCAAGGTGCTTCCCAAGGACAAGTCGAGGCTGGTCATCTTCTACTGCGGGGGAATCACCTGAACGCTGAGCCCCTTTGCCGCCCGTGAGGCGGGAAAACTCGGCTACACCAACGTCAAGGTCTTTCACGCCGGCATGCCGGCCTGGAAGAAAGACGCCGGCATCCTGGTCTCCGAGGCGGGAGGAATAAAGGGGATGATCAAAGGCGGAGACGCCTATGTCCTCGTCGACCTGAGAGACCCCGCCGCCGCGGCATCGGGGTACATCCCCGGCGCGGTTTCACTGCCGCGCGGAGAGCTGGCGAGGGCGAAAGAGCGGTTCCCCGCCAAGAAGAGCGCTCCCGTCATCCTCTACTCCGACGGCCAGGCCGAAGTGAAGGACTTCAAGGTCGTGCGTGGCTGGGGCTACAAGAACGCCTCGGTCCTCCGCGGCGGCCTCAAAGGATGGAACAAATCTGAGGGCAAGGTGCTCACCGGCGACCTGCCCACCGACATCGTCTACGTCAAGAGGCTCAAGCCCACGCAGATCGGGACGAGCGAGTTCATGACGATCGTCGACAGCCCTCCCGCGGACAAGCTCGTTCTCGATGTGAGAGAGGGAACTTCCCCCGGTGTTCTTCCCGGGGCGAAGGTCATTCCCCGGAGCATGCTGATGGCCAGCCTCGACCAGCTTCCCAAGGACAAGGAGATCGTCATTTACTGCAACACCGGGATCCTGGCCTCCATGGCCCAGAAGGGGCTCCTCTTCCGGCTCTCGCGCAAGAACCGGCCCGTCAAGTACATGGCGACACAGTTCGTCATCGGCATCTGGGAGTACCACGTGAATGATCTCAGCCCTGAACTGATCAAGGATATGGATGAATACATGCCCCATCTTCTGGATGTCAAGGTGTGGAAAAAAACACCGCAGCTTCGGACCGTTCCTGTTGGGCAGAGCATACCAGTCAAGCATGAGGTGATGGCCTATGAGAATGCGGAACAGCTTATTCGGTCTCATAAAAGGTT
>JAUWCW010000275.1 GCA_030609125.1 Candidatus Rokuibacteriota bacterium | reverse complement strand
AATGGGGAATTCAAATTTACAATACCCTTGTACACGACGTTATACGCTCCAGGACCCGGAGGGTTGCGACAGGTGAGAGGAGAGTGAGGGGGAGGAAACGATGAAGAAACGCTATGCGCTTCGGATCGCAGGAGCAGAAGTTGAAGGCGGCACGACCCTGCCGGTCCTCGATCCCTGGGACGGGTCCCGGGTGGCGGAGGTGGCTGCGGCCGGAGTGGAGGAGATGAAAATGGCCGTTCAGTGCGCGGCGGACTCCTTCCGGGAGTACCGGACGGCCCCCACCCATCGTCGGGCGGATCTACTGGAGGCGATTGCCTCAGGGATCAGGAGCCGCCGCGAAGAGCTGGCGGCCGCCATCGTCGCCGAGGCCGGCAAGCCCCTTGCTATGGCGCGGGGCGAGGTGGACCGCGCCGCCAACACCTTCAGGCTCGCCGTAGAGGAGGCTCGCCGGATCGGCGGCGAGGTGATCCCTCTTGATCTGCAGCCCGACGCGGAAGGCCGGGTGGGAATAACGTCCCGGTTCCCCCTGGGGCCCGTCGCGGCGATTTCGCCCTTCAACTTTCCCCTGAACCTGGTGGCCCACAAGGTGGCCCCCGCCCTTGCCTGCGGCAACACGGTGGTGCTGAAGCCGTCGTCGAAGACCCCGGTGACGGCCCACCTGCTCGGGGAGATCGCACAGGCGGCGGGGCTGCCGGAGGGAGTGCTGAACGTGGTTCCGGCCCGGGTGGAAGCGGCGGAGGAGCTTGTGACCGACCCCAGGATCAGGATGGTCACCTTCACGGGGAGCGCCGAGGTGGGGTGGCAGCTGCGGTCCCGGGCGGGAAGGAAGAAGGTCCTTCTGGAACTGGGAGGGAATGCGGCGGCGGTGGTGGAGCCCGACGCGGACCTCGAGTTTGCCGCTGAAAGAATCGCCCTCGGCAGCTTCGCCTACGCCGGGCAGATATGCATCTCCGTCCAGCACGTTCTCGTGCACGAGGATGTGCTGGAGCGCTTCCGGGATCTCTTTCTCGCGGCCGTGGCGTCTCTGCCCGTGGGAGACCCGCGGGATCCGGCGACCGTGGTGGGGCCGATGATCAGCAGCCGCTCCGCCGACCGGGTGGTGAGCTGGATCGAAGAGGCCCGGGGCGCGGGGGCGGAACTGCTCACCGGCGGCGGTCGCAAGGGGTCGCTCGTTGAGCCGACGGTGCTGGAGGGGACCGACGCGGCCATGAAGGTCGGCTGCCGTGAGGCCTTCGGCCCCGTGGTCACCCTCGACGCCTACGATGATTTCGGCAAGGCCCTGGAGAGAGTGAACGCCTCCTGTTACGGTCTGCAGGCGGGGGTTTTCACGGAAGGCCTCCGCCGGGCCTTCGAGGCCTACCGTGGTCTCGAGGTGGGCGGCGTTATCGTCAACGACTACCCCACCTTTCGTGTCGATCACATGCCCTACGGCGGCGTCAAGGAATCGGGGCTCGGGCGGGAAGGGGTCCGCTACGCAGTGGAGGAGATGACGGAGCCCCGCCTCCTGGTCCTCAACCTCTCCGGAAGGCGGAGGCCCGAATGAGGGAAATGAAGCTTCAGGCGGAGGGCATCGTCTGCAGCGGCTGCGCCGAAGACATGGAGCGGCTTCTGGGGGAGGAAGACGGGATTGTCGATGCCGCAGTCGACTACTCGAAGGGAACCGTTCACGTGAAGTACGACGAGAGCCTCATCGACGGGAAGAAGGTTTTCGAGAGGGTGAGGCGCCTCGGTTTCCCGGTGAAGATCGTCAGCCATGTCTGAGTACGAGGGCGCCGTCATCCACCGGAGCAGCGACCGCCACGGGGACCTCGTTGTCGCCGACGGGGCCCTGACCCGCACCCTCTATTTCGGCAGGGGAACGAAGCAGAGCAGTATGTTTCTCGACGACCCCTCGGTTCCGGCGATGCACTACATGAGGGGGATGATGAGCGCCCTGGTCTTCAACCGCCGGCCGGAGAGGGCTCTTTTTATCGGCCTCGGAGGAGGCGGGACAGTGAAGTTTCTCCGCCGTGCCTGCCCGGACTGCCTCATCGAGGCGGTGGAGATACGTGAAGGGGTCATCCGTCTCGCTCACGACTATTTCGCACTTCCCGAGGGCCACCCCCGGACGAGGATCATCCACGGCGACGGCAGGGAATACGTGCTGCAGCGCCGTCGGGAGGGCGGCGCCCCGTACGACCACATCTTCGTCGACGCCTTTGACGACCGCGGACCGGCCGCCGCCGTGACGGGGCGCGACTTTCTCTCGGCCTGCCGCGTTCTCCTTGGCGAGCGGGGGGTCATGGTCTTCGATCTGTGGACTCACGCCGGCGCCGGCTACGAGCGGCACCGCGACCTGATCGCCGACGTCTTCGAAGGGGCGGTCATGGAGCTTGCCCTTGACAGCGCCGAGGGCAACGCGCTCGTCTTCGCGTTCGGCGACCCCCGCACCATGGACAGGGGCGAGGAAAGAAAGAAGATCGCCGGTGACCTTCAGGGCGAGTTCTCTATAAACTTCACGAAATTCCTGGAAGAAATGACGTAGAAGCCGGGACAGCTACGTTTTTTTCAGGAGATCTCGAGCTTCTTCAGCTTCTTCCAGAGGGTGACCCGGCTGATGCCGAGCTGCTTTGCCGCCAGGGTCTTGTTTCCCTTGCTGGCGGAGAGGGCGGCTATGATCCGCTCTTTCTCGTTGTCTCTGCCGCCTCCGGCGCCCTTCGGACCGTGAAAGAGGTAGTCCGGAAGATCCGCTACTTCGACGGTCTCCCCGCTGCAGGTGATGGCGGCGTGCTCGAGAGTGTTGATGAGCTGCCTCACGTTCCCGGGCCAGCTGAATTCCTCCAGCAGCGCCATGGCATGCGGCGAGATTCTCCGGATGTCCTTGTTGTTGACGGCGGAGATCTTCTTCAGGTAGTGACCGGCCAGGATAGGAATGTCCTCCACCCGCTCCCTCAGGGAAGGCGCCTTGATGACTATGGAGCTGACCCTGTAGAAAAGATCCTCCCGGAACATTGCCTTCTCGATCATCTCGTGCAGATCCCGGTTCGTGGCTGAAATGACCCTCACGTCCACCGGGACAGGCTCGTTCTCCCCTACGCGCTCGATGACCTTCTCCTCGAGGACCCTCAGCAGCTTGGCCTGCATCATGGGAGGCATGTCGCCGATTTCGTCGAGCAGGATGCACCCGCCGTTCGCCGCCTCGAACCTTCCGACGCGGTCCCGTACGGCCCCGGTGAAAGAGCCCTTCCTGTGGCCGAAGAGCTCGCTCTCCAGGAGATGCTCGTTCAGCGCCGCGCAGTTCATCTTGATGAAATTCCCGCTCTTGCGCCGGCTCAGCCGGTGGATGGCGTTGGCGACGAGGTTCTTGCCCGTGCCGCTCTCGCCTTGAATGAGGACCGGCGCCTCGCTGCCGGAGGCGTTCCGGATCTGCTCGTAAAGTTTTTGCATGGAGGTGCTGTTTCCCAGAAGTCCCATGAACCAGTATCCCTGCCGGAGCTCCTGCTTCAGCTCTTCCAGCTCGATCTGCTTCATGTAAAGG
>JAUWCW010000062.1 GCA_030609125.1 Candidatus Rokuibacteriota bacterium | reverse complement strand
GGAACGTCTCCATCACGACAGCCCACCCCATGAGCGCCGCCCACTTCATAGTCCGTCACACCCTGGTGGCCCCCGACGGGACCGTCATCGGCGCGAAGACCTTCTCACCCACCGACGCGGAGGCCGTCTCCTCCTACGAGCTCCCCGCCGGCAGCGCCGGCACTTTCATCGCCACCAGCTTCTGCAACCTTCACGACTTCTGGCTGACGGAGTTCAAGGTCTAACATCTCTTGAGGCTGCGCCTTCGCACAGCGCTGCTCCTGGGAGTCCTCTGTCTTCTCACGCCCCGGGCGGCGCCGGCACTGGAGGGGGTAGAAACCGGCCGCAAGGCGCCCCCCTTCAGCCTCGCCGACGCCTCCGGAAAAACCTACTCTCTCGATTACCTCGCGGGCAGTCCCGGAGCCGTCGTCTTCTGGTCCACATGGAGCCCCCGCTCGGCGGAGATCCTTGAGGACTTCCGGGAATATCACCGCCTCTATGCCGGGAGCGGTCTCAGGGTCGTCGCTGTCAACATCGACGGCGAAAATCTGAACTACCGCCGGAAGGCCGCGGTGCTCGCCGCGGCGGAAGAACGTGACCTTCCTTTCCCCGTCCTGCTCGACGAGCACCTGGAGGCCTTCGTCGCCTACGGGGTGATGGCCCACCCGTCGGTGGTGGTCGTCGACCGGGAGGGCCTCATCACCTACTCCCTCGGCGGCTACCCTCTCTCGCTCCGGGAGGAGCTCAAAGACCACCTGCTGAAAGTCCTCGGTCTCTACGTCGAGCCGGAGACGCCCGCAGTCGAGGCGGCCCTGCCGACCCAACGGGTCAAAGCCCTGCGGCACTACCGTCTCGGCCTGAACCTCCAGGCCAAAGGCCAGTCCGGGCGCGCCCTGGAGGCCTTCGACAGGGCCGCCGGAAAGGACCCGTCCTTCTTCGAGCCGGCGATCATGGCCGCCCGGGTCTCGCTCTCGACGGGAGACCCGGAGAGGGCGAAGGATCTGCTCCGGCGCATCGACGCGGAGACGCTCAACAGGAACGACCTGCGCTTCCTCATGGGCAACCTCCTCCTCTTCAAGGAGAATGACGACGGGGCGGAAAAGATCTTCCGGCGTCTGCTGGAAAAAGCCCCTGGCGAGAGTTGGGGGCCATGGGGCCTGGGCCTGGTGAGCCTGTCGAGGGGAGACGTCGAGAGCGCCCTGGGCTGGATGGTGAAGGCCTCCGCCCTGCCGCCGGAGAGCCCGGAGGCGGAGGCGTATCTGCGCTCTTACCTGAAAACGACCTGGATCAGGAGAGAGACTCCTCCGCACGAGGAGGAGCTGGTCTCCCTCTTTCCTTCCCTCGCCGAGCTGCGGGACCGCTACCGGAGGATGTACCGCGCAGGAGCCGGGGGGGACTGAGCCCGGCGAGGGGGCCCCCGATGGAGCAGGGTGACTCTGCACACCAGAGAACGGGAGGATTTCGCATGAGAAAAGGAATCGCCGCGGCGGCCCTGTGCACCGCGCTGGCCGCCATGACCGTCATGGCCCCCTCTCCGGAAGCGGGGGCGGTGGAATACCGGAAGAACCCTGTCGAGGACCCGGTCCTCGACCGCAACGGGGACGGCTTTCAGGACGTTATCGTCAACAAGCGGAAGGTGCACTACGACATCGATTTCGACGGTCTCTTCGACTACACCCTGACGCTGAAGTTCAACGAGTACACCACCAAGGGCCACCAGCGGTATCTGGCCGGCGAGTGCGACAAGGAGGTTTTCGCCGAACTGACCCTGGAGGGGCTGGATGAGCTCTGCCAGGACGAGCGCCAGAAGGCCCAGTGGACGGCGGACAACTTCTCCACCTACTACTACTATCACGACGGCTACGGCTTTCTCTCGATCTTTACCGACAGCCCCGCCAACGACGGGCGCCTGGCCGACAGGAAGCACAAGGGAGAATATGACTACCGGGTCACCTTCAACCCTGACGGCTCGGTGAGAACAGCCCGCCGGGGCGAGGAACGAGTGGCGGTGACGGAGTTCGACCACGAGACCAACACCAACCCCGGCAAGAAGGTGATGCTGCCGAAGATCGAGACAGTCGAGGACCTGCAGCGGATCAGGTCCGAGATCGATCACCTCTTTGCCGGGCAGTGACCGCCCCCCGGGCAGGGAGCGTGTGCGGCGGCGGTCGTAATCAGAGGGGCTCGAGGATTTCTCTCACGCCGCTGCCGGCGTCGGCCTCCCGCAGGGCCCGGATCTCTCCGTAATCGGCCGAGGCCGCCGACAAGGTAGCGTTGGCGTCGGTCAGGATGGCGATGCCGACCGTATCCTCCGGCGGCTCCCCACCGTGGGTTTTCCGGTAGGCCTCATAGATGTTGAAGACGTGGCTCCTCCACTCCCCCAGTTCCTCTTCCCCGCTGTCGGCAACAACCACCCAGGGCTTTCCGATCCCCTTCCGCCGGACCGCCGCGCCGACAGGGAGGGTCGAACTCCAGACATACTTGACGGAGATCGGGATGACTCCGAACTTGAGTCGAAAAACGACGGTGACCCCGGCGGCGCTGTCGTTGGTCGATCCCAGCCGCTCGTCGCCTCCCGGCGGAAGGCGGCGGGCGCGCCAGCGGAAGGAAAGGTAGGGATACTTTCTCACGTTCCACCGGATCTCCTTGCCGAGGCCCACCGATTCACCCTGGTCGTCCGCCGCCAGGTAGCGGCCGCCCCCTTCCTCGCGGATTGCATACGGGCGGTGTTTGTCTTTTTCATTCTTTCGCGAGCGCCACCAGGGCGGGATGCCCCCCATCTCTCCCTCCGACCAGTCCTCGAGGAGCACGTGCCCGCTCCCTCTCAACTCCGCCAGAAGGTACGGCAGGGAGTATTTCTGGAGGATGGACCTGGCCTGGGCCGAATACTGCTTCACCAGCCCCTCGCCGGCAGAGAAGATATCCGTCACCTTGAAGGATCCGTCGGGGTAGCTCTCGAGGGCAAAAAAGAGCGGGCGGGTGGTCACCTCTCCCTTCAGGGCATAGCGCAGCAGGATGTGGGAGGGCGCGCTCTTCCGGGCCCCTCTCATTCTCCAGGACCTGTCCTTCTCTCTCTGGAGGATGATGGCCGCCTCGGCGCCGATCGGGAGGCGGCCGGTCGTCTTTCTGGAAACGAATTCCAGCGAGGGGATGCCCTCGCCCCCCCCGCCCCGGATGAAGGCGGGGATCGCCTTGGAAAGCGCGACGGAGAGGGCTTCCTGGAAATCCCTCTTCTCCGTCTCGCTGAACTCGGGCAGGCGCTCGGGGAGTATCCCGTAGGAGAAAAGGTCCAGGTCGAAGGTCTCCCTGATGAACTCCGCCATGTCGGCGCCGACGTTCTCCGACTCGCCTGAGGCCTCCTTCTGCAGCATCGACGCGAGACGGCTGTATTCGCTCTCGAGAAACTCCCGGGCCCGCCCGGTCACTCCGTCATCAGCTGTCGGGGCGCCGGCCGTGAGCAGGAGCAGAGACAAAACCGCGGGAATTGCATGAAACCTCGGGCCGGTACCGCATCGAAACCTCACCGAAACCTCCTCGTGTGCTGTTCCACGATTACCTGCACATTTTCGCCGGCCTGAGAATGCCGATATCGGCGTTGCGATATCTGGAAATTCTGACCCTTCCGCCCGCTTCCTGTCAAGGTGGGGGGAAAAAGCCTCCTCCTCTTGACTACTGTAATTATTTACAGTATATTGTTCAGAGAGCGAAAACAGGGGGGACACGCAATGGTCAGAGGGCTCACCGGAAGACAGCGGGAAATCCTGGACTTCATCTCCCGATGGATGCAGGAACAGGGCTTTCCCCCGACACTGCAGGAAATAGCCGAAAGGTTCCGGTTCGCCTCCGTCAACGCCGCCCGCGACCACCTCGGGGCCCTGGAACGCAAGGGGTACCTGCGCCGGCGCGCCGGCGCGTCCCGATCTCTGACCCTCGAACCCCTGGCGCGGCCGCCCCGGGGACAGCCTCTCGTCGGCACCGTCCCTGCCGGTACGCCGGTCATGGCGGAGGAGAACTTCGAGGGCTATCTCGATCTGAACGAATACTTCGGCCGGGGAGACGGGACATTTCTTTTGCGGGTGCGGGGGGAAAGCATGATCGGCGCCGGCATCCACGACGGCGACCTGGTCGTCGTTCGCTACCAGAAAGAGGTGGCCCCGGGTGAAATCGGGGTGGTCTTTCTCGATGGCGAAGCCACCGTGAAGCGCATCTTCCCCGAGAAGGGCGGATGCCGGCTCCAGCCCGAGAATCCCTCCATGGAACCGATACACATCCGCGAGGGAGAGGCGGAGTTCACCGTTGCCGGAAAGGTCATCGGCGTCATCCGAAGGCTTTAAGGACAGGGTGAGGGGTACACGACTATGCAGCGCTGGATTGCCCATCTCGACATGGACGCGTTTTTCGTGTCCGTCGAGAGGCTTCTCGATCCCTCCCTCGCCGGTAAGCCGGTGGTGGTGGGAGGAGACCCCGACGGACGGGGGGTGGTCGCCTCCGCCTCCTACGAGGCCCGCCGCTGCGGCATCCACTCCGCCATGCCCTCCCGCGCCGCACGCGAGCTCTGCCCGGAAGTGATCTTTCTCCGGGGGCACCACCACCTCTACGGCGACTACCACCGGAAGATTCGCGAAATCCTGACGCGGCATGTCCCCGTTATCGAAGCCGCCTCCATCGACGAATTCTACCTCGACCTCTCCGGCTGCGTTCTTCTTCACGGGCCGATCCTTCCTCTCCTCCGGAGGATCCGCGGAGAGATCGCCGACGAGCTCGGCCTTCCCTCTTCGGCAGGACTGGCAGGGAACAAGCTGGTGGCGAAGATCGCTTCGGGGCTCGCCAAGCCGGAAGGGACCCTCTGGGTACCCGCCGGCGCGGAAGCCGAATTCCTTGCCCCCCTGCCGGTGCGGATCCTCCCCGGCGTCGGCCCCGCCACCGAGCGCGAGCTGACCGCCCTCGGCATCCGGCGCATCGGGCACCTCGCCTCCTTCCCGGAGCGGGTCCTGGAGGGGGCGCTGGGCCAGTGGGGAAGGGCCCTTTTTCGCAAGGCCCGGGGAATATCGGAGTCGCCCGTCTCGGAAGAGGGGGAGCGGAAGAGCGTCGGCCACGAAGTCACTTTCAGGGAGGACAGCGCCGACCCCGCTTTCCTGGAGGCCGTTCTCTGCCGCCTCGTGGAAAAGGCGGCCTACCGCCTGCGGGCCGGAGGCTTCCGGGCGGGAGGGCTGACGATCAAGGTGCGCTACTCCGACTTCCGCACCGTTACCCGGAGCCGCACCCTCTGGCCCACCGACCGCGACGGGGACTTCTTCACCATCGCCCGCGGGCTTCTCGCCGAAACGGTCTCCCGCCGCGTCCGGGTGCGCCTGCTCGGAGTCAGCCTCGAGCGCCTGCGGGGCGGAGAGGAGCAGCTCGAGCTCTTCTCGCCCGCGCGGGAGTGGAAGCGCCGGCTCCTTTTCCCGGCGGTGGACCGTCTCCGGAAAAAGTTCGGGTTCGACATCCTCTCCCTGGCCTCGGGCTCCCGGAGCCGTTGATCCCCGATCCGCGGGCTCATGCTCGACTTCGTTCACCTTCACGTGCACAGCTGTTACTCCTTCCACGAGGGTACGGACTTCCCCGCCGACCTGGCGGCGCAGGCGGCCCGGCTCGGCTGCCGGGCCCTGGCCCTGACCGACACCAACGGCCTCTACGGAGCAGTCCCTTTCGTCAAGGCCGCCCGGAAGGAAGGGATCGCTCCCCTTCTCGGGGTGGAGCTCGACGGCGGCCGGGAGGACGGGCCGCGGGCCCTTGTCCTGGCCAGGGGGGCGGCAGGCTACGCGGCCCTCTGCCGCCTGGTGACGGCCCGGCACCTGGAGTGGAAAAAAGAGCGCGGGGCCCTCACCCCGTCGCCGGCGGCGGCGCTGCGGAATCTCGTTTCGGGGATCGTGGAGGAGAAGGACCGCATCGTCGTCCTCGCCTCTTCACCAAATCTGCTTCGGGCCCTGTCGGAGCGTCTTCCCGGCGGGGGGCTCTACGGCGAGCTGGTCTACACCGGCGACGACTCCTCGGCGAGGCGCTGCCGGGAAGTCCTCGAAACCTGCCGGCTTCTGAAGCGGCCGGCGGCTGCCACGAACGCCGTTCGCTTCGCCGGCAGCGGCAGCTTCGAAGTCCATCGCACCCTCCGGGCCATAGGCCAGAAGAGCACCATCTGGAAAGCGCGCCGCCTCGCCCACCCCGCCTGCTCTCTCAAGTCGCCGGCGGAGATGCGGGCCCTCTTCCCGCGCCACCCGGAAGTGCTGGCCAACACGCTCCGGATCGCCGGGGAGTGCGCCGTGGAGCTCGACCTCGGCGGCTGGAAATTCCCGTCCCTCAGCCTGCAGGAGGGGGAAACCCCCTTCTCCGCCCTCTGGAAGCGGAGCTTCGACGGGCTCAAGTCCCGCTACCGCCCCCTGACGAAAACCGCCGTCGAACGCCTCCGCTCCGAGCTGGAGGTGATCGAGGAAAAGGGGTTTTCCCCTTACTTTCTCATCGTCGACGACATCGTCCGGCAGGCGCGGGAGTGGGGCATGCGGACGGTGGGGCGGGGATCGGCCGCCGGCAGCCTCGTCTCCTACTGCCTCGGGATAACCCACGTCGACCCCATCTCCCTGCGCCTGCACTTCGAACGCTTTCTCAACCCCGAGCGCTCCTCCCCGCCCGACATCGACCTCGACTTTTCGTGGAGGGACCGGGACCGGATCCTGAATTACGTCTATAAAACGTACGGGAACGACCGGGTGGCCATGATCTCGACCCACGTCACCTTCGCCGCCCGCTCCGCCGTCCGGGAGATCGGCAGGGCCCACGGGCTCTCCGACAGCGAGCTGGGGAAATTCACAAAGCGCATCCCCCACTACGGTGTCCGCTCTCTCACCCGCCTCGCCGAAGAGGCGCCGGAGTGCCGGAACCTTCCGGTGGACAGGGAGCCCTACCGGACAATTCTCGCCCTGGGGGAGCAGGTTGCCGGCTTTCCCCGGCATCTTTCCATCCACGCCGGCGGGATCGTGATCGCACCCGGCCCCATTACCGACCTGGTCCCCCTGGAGCGGGCCGCCAAGGGGCTTGTCGTCACCCAGTACGACATGGGGCCGGTGGAGGAGCTGGGTCTGATCAAGATAGACCTGCTCTCCCAGCGCTCCCTCGGGGTGCTCGCCGACGCGGTGGCGGCGGTGGAGAAAAACACCGGGGAGAAGCCTCCCGTGGACGACCGCGGGAACGTCTTCGACGACGAGGCCACCCGGCGCCTCATCCGGACGGGGGGAACCATGGGGTGCTTCTACGTCGAATCCCCGGCAATGCGCTCCCTGCTGCGCAAGCTCCGGACCGACACCTTCGAGGACCTCACCGCCGCCAGCTCGGTCATCCGCCCCGGGGTCGCCGAAAGCGGGATGCTGCAGGAGTACATCCGCCGCCACCTCGAAGCCCGCTCCCCCTCACCCCGACCCTCTCCCACGAACTGGTACCTGCACCCGCTCCTCGAGGAGGTTCTCGGAGAAACTCACGGCGTGATGATCTACCAGGAGGATGTCCTCCGGGTGGCGCACGTCCTTGCCGGCATGAGCCTCGGAGAGGCCGACAGCCTCCGGCGCTCCATGAGCGGCAAGATGCGCTCCGCCGAGGCCATGGCCCTTGTCCGGGGCCGCTTTCTCACCGGGTGTGTCGACAGGGGGATCGCTCCCGCCGTCGCCCGCGAAGTGTGGCGGCAGATGGAGAGCTTCGCCGGCTACGCCTTCTGCAAGGCCCACAGCGCCTCCTACGCCCTGCTCTCCTTCCAGGTCGCCTGGCTCAAGGCCCACTACCCCGCGGAATTCATGGCCGCCGTCATCTCCAACGGCGGCGGCTTCTATTCGGCGTCGGCGTATGTTTCCGAAGCGCGCCGCCGCGGGCTGAAGATCCTTCTTCCCGACGTCAACAGCAGCGAAAGGGACTGCACCGGCCGCGCGCGGGAACTGCGCCTCGGCCTCGCCTCCATCGGGCGACTGGGCTCCGCCGGTACGGATTCCCTCCTGAAGAGCCGGCGGCTGGACGGCCCCTTCACCAGCATCTCGGACCTGCTGAAACGGGCGGCCCTGGGAAAAGGCGAGGTGGAGACCCTCATCCGCTGCGGCGCCTGCGACGGCTTCGAACTCACCCGGCCGGAGATGCTCTGGCGCCTCGCCTGCCGGTCCTCCGGGCCCCCTCACCCTTCTCCCTCACCCCCATCAGACCTTGACCTGTTCCCGAACGCCGGCGGCCTCGACGACCTCGTCCCGCGCCTTCCGGAATACCCGCTGGAGGAACGCTGCCGCATCGAGGAAGAGATCTTCGGATTCACCGTGAGCCGCCACCCCCTGGAACTGCTCTCTCCCCGGCTCTTCCGGGGCGTGACCAGCGCCCGGGAGATGGCGGGGAAGGTCGGGGAGAGGGTCCGCATGCTCGGCCGCGCCATAGCCTGCAAGAGGGTCCCCGTCGGAAAGAGAGCGCGGAGGGAGTGGATGAAGTTCCTCTCCCTCGAAGACCTGACGGGCACCTTCGAAGCCGTCCTCTTCCCGCGGTGCTGCCGCCGTTATGCCGAACAGACCCTCACAGCCGGCCCCTATCTTCTCAGCGGCCGCATCGAGGAAGATCACGGCGTCTGCTCCCTCAACGTGGAGAAGCTGGAAGTGACCGGCCGGGAATCGTATAATTGACGAATGAAGCCGACCGCTCGCGCCGTCGCCGAAGGGATCCTCTACACCGACCAGTACCAGCTCACCATGGCCCAGCTCTACTACCGGACGGGCCTTCACGACAAGCGGGTCCAGTTCGACCACTTCTTCCGCCGGTGCCCCGACTACGGTCAGCACCAGGCGGGCTATTGCATCAACGCCGGCATGCAGTGGCTCCTCGACTGGATGGCGGATTCGCGCTTCACCGACGTCGACATCGAACACCTGGCGTCACAGAGGAACGCGAAGGGCAACGCCGTCTTTCAGAGAGACTTCCTCGACTGGCTCCGCGAGGAGGGGTCTTTTGACGGGATCACCATACACGCCATCCCCGAAGGGA
>JAUWCW010000135.1 GCA_030609125.1 Candidatus Rokuibacteriota bacterium | reverse complement strand
GAACTGATGGAATCTGGCACACCGCTGGCACACCATTTTGTGCCAGGGCAAAGTTGTAACTTACTGAAACTAAAGAATAAATATGGTGGAGATGACGGGGATCGAACCCGTGACCTCAGCGTTGCGAACGCTGCGCTCTCCCAGCTGAGCTACACCCCCACCTCCAGATGAAAGCGGGATTATACATGAATCACCGCCAGACTTCGAGTTCTATGCTGTCGTCGCCGGTCTCCTCGATGAAGACCTTGAGCCCCTCCAGGTTCATCTTCCTCATTTCGTCGGCGAAGTTCTCCGCCGAGGTGTAGATGGTGTAGTTGGGGAAGCTGAAGTAGCCGATGTAGCGGGACTGCTGCAGAAGAATTTTCTCAAACTTTACCTGGTCCAGCTTCCTTACGTTGATGACCGAGAAGGTCACCGTTATCGGCGATGTTTCATACCCCAGGCTGTCGAGGCGGTCCCGCAGCGCGACCATGTTCACCGTGGCCCGCTCATTCACGCGGTATTCGGTTTCCATGAAGTCCTCGTCGATGCCCTGGGTCTTGACGAGTCGATTGAGGAAAAGCTCGTTGACGAGGTTCGTCAGGTTGTCCTTGATCTCGAGGGGGTCCTCCATCACGTAGACCCCGTAGGGGCGGAAGCACCCTTCCTTTTCGGGATCCTCCAAAAGGGTGATCCCCAGGCTGAGGAGGGCTTCCCTGATGATCAGCTTGGTCGACTTGTTCCGGGCCATGGCGGCCGTCTCCTCCAGTTCCAGTTCCAGGTCGCGATTGCCCATGAAATCCCCCATCCAGCCGTCAGCGTTGTAGAAGCCGCAGAGCGGGACGACGGCCTCGACGGAGAAAGTCTGGGTGTCGGTGTCGACGGCCGTTTCGGGGGCAACCGACGGCAGAAGACCGCGGATGTCGGCGAAGATCTCCTCCTCGCTCTTTTCCTTGAAGCCGACGAAGACTTTCTCGACCTGCCCCTTGGTGTTCACCGAGAGGACGGTGGGGAGAAACCCGATGCCGAGGAGCTTGGTGATCTCGTTACTCTCGTCGTAGATGTTGTCGTAGTTGATTTTCTTCTTCTCGAACGACTCGAAGCGGCTGATGAAGGTGCGTATCCGGCTGATGCCGAGCTCGCTGTCGGTGTTGATCCCAATGACTTCCAGGTCCTCCCCGCCGAACTCGTCCTGCAGGCGGATGAGGCTGGAGATCTCCTCCACGCAGGGCTTGCAGTAGATCGACCAGAAGGCCAGCACCACCACTTTCTTGCCGATGAGTGCGCCGACATCGACTTCTTCCCCTTCGAGGTTCCGGCCCTTGAAGGGCTGGACCTGATCGCCCTCCTTGATGCTGTTCAGTCCATCGGCATGAGCCCCGAAGGCCGCCCCGGCCGACAGGAACAGTGTGGCGGCAACACACAAAGCGGCGATCCGTGCAATTCTCATCAGTCCTCCTTTACGTCGGCGAATCAGGCTCTTCCGTCTCGGGGTGAAGTCAGGATGTTGCCCGGTTGCGGGCGTATCTGCGGGCTTGGTGGATGAAAGCCTCGAGCCGGACTTCGGCCCCCACGCCGCCCTGACCATCATATACCATATTCAGGAAGGGGAGGGAGTGGTGATCCACGCTCACCTTCCTGGAGATCGCTGCCGAGATGATCCCCGGCATGCAGGTGAAGGGCATGGCGCTGACGATCCCCGAGGCCCCCTTCATGGCCATGTCGATGGACTTGCCGATGGTGAGGACCGCCTCCCCCTCGAGGGAGTGGTGGAGGTAGGGGAGGCTCAGGTCGAGAATGTGTTCCACCGGCGGTTCGTGTCCGTTGTCCAGAAATTCCTCCACCGTGTGGAGAAACGCCCTCTCCCGGCGAAGCTGGTAGCGGTTCTTGATCCAGTTGCGGGCGAAGGCCCCGTAGCGTCGCTGGACAAGGCAGCGGCGGCCGTGGGTGAAATTGGTGTAGAAGATCCACTCCGCCACGGGAGCAAGGGCGACCTCCGCGCCGAAGTGTTCCAGCTTTCGGATCAGGTCCTCGTTGGAGAACTCGTTGGTCCGGAGGAATATCTCCCCCACGACGCCGATGAGGGGGCGCTCCTCGTCCCGCCCCGGCAGGCGCGACAGTTCCTCCCCCGCACGGCGGAGGATGGGAAGGAGATTGCCCTTCTTCTCCACCTCGGAGACGATGGCCTCAAGGGAGCGCCGGTATATCTCCTCCGCCCCCTCCGGCTCCAGCGCGTAGGGGCGGTAGCGCCGGCGCAGCCTGTCCAGGGTGTCGACGGCCAGGATGCCGTCCCACACCAGAAGCTCGAATCCCTTATCCAGGCCGCCGTAGGAGTTGCTGGCGGCGGGGGAGAGGAGGGGGACCTGGCCGAAGCCGAGCTGTCTCAGCACGCGGCCGTGATGGGCGCGGTACTGTCCGAACCGGCAGGGGCCGTCGCCGGTGGGCATGAAGAAGGCCGCCCGATCGGGGTCGAAACCCGGCCCGCTCACCTTCTTCACCAGGTCGCCGGTGGTCACGATGCAGGGGTAGCACTCTTTCCCGGAGGTGTGCTTGCGGCCCAGGGCGACGGAGTGCTCGTCGGCCCCGGGGAGCACTTCCGCCGCCTGGCCCAGGGCCCGGAAGGCCGCGGCCAGGGCGTAGCCGTGGTCTGTCATGTAGGGGAGGTAGAGGGTTCTTCCCCGGAGGCTGGTTTGCTCCTTCGGCGCCGCCGGTGCGGCCGCCGGTTTTCTCTTCCCCTCCGGGGGAAGGCTGTCGAGGAAGGCCTCCAGGCGGGTCAGGGCCCCGGCGTCGGCGCTGTGCTCGTCGATTTCAAGCTGCAGGTAGGGGCGCCCGGCCAGGTGCTCCCTGAAGAAGTGAGAGATGAACGAGTCGGGGCCGCAGCCGAAGTTGGTGAGGTAGACCGGCAGCAGCCAGGGCCGCTCCTTTATGAACCTGACGGCGGCCATGATCCGCAGTCCCGTGCGCCAGTACATGTTGGGAACGGCGCCGTTGGAGCCGTCGATGTCGTACGGGAGAAAATCCATCGGCAGCGCCGCCCGTCCCAGGTCCCGTATCTTCCGGGGGAGGTTGAGGTTCACGCCGCTGTCGCAGGTGTTGTACGTTCTTCCCACGAGAACAAGCCCCTGCCCGCCGGTTTCGCGCAGACCCTCGATGACCTCTGTCCCCCGGCGGCGAAGCCGCGCCGTGAACCGTTCCTGCGCCTCTTCCGCGGCACGAAAGGCCCGGGCCGAGTCGACGCCTGAGGCTCCCAGTTCGGCGCCGAGGTCGAGGAGGGAGCGATAGACGGTGTTCCGGCCGTGCTGGAAATCGACGATGGGCTGGAGAAGCCGCGTGGGGCCCAGGCGGTCGCCGAGGGTTGCCCTGACGAGGTACGGGATGGCCTGACTGTAGGGGCAGGTGACGTTCTTCTCCTGTTTGCCGTCGAGCTGCGGGAAGCTGACGAGACTCGGCAGGAGGATCGCCTCCAGATCCTGCCCCGTCAGGGAGAGGATGTGTCCGTGGGCGATCTTGACGGGGAAGCAGGACTCCGCCGACACCGCCTCCATTCCCTCGCGGATCATCCGGCCCGAAGAGGGGGGAGAGGGGACCGCCTCGAAGCCGAGTTCGGCGAGAAAGGTCCGCCAGAAGGGGTAGAATTCATAAAAGTGCAGGATGCGGGGGACGCCGATCTTCTTTCTGCCGGGTGTTTCCGCCGCCTCTCCCATCAGGAGCTTCTCCCTCTCCTCGAAGAGCGCGGGGATCGCCTCGGCGTCGGAAGAGCTGCGCCGCACCTCGTACTTCTCGCACCGGCCCCCGTAGTAGAGGGGCTTTTCCCCTTCCACCCTCACGCGGTTGATCTCGCAGCTGTTGCTGCAGCTGCCGCAGCTGAACGAATCCTGGCGGTACTCCCTGGTGGCAAGGTCGAATCCCTTGAAGGTGCTTTCTTCGCCCCTGCTGTTCTCCCGGGCCAGGAGCGCCGCCCCGATGGCCCCTGTCACGTCGTGGTGGGGAGGGACGGTGATAGGTTTTCCCGTGACCTCCTGAAAGGCCGCCACCACGCCTTCGTTGAAGGCGATCCCGCCCTGCAGGAAGATGCGTTCGCCCACCTTCCGTTCGCCGACGACCTTGTTCAGGTAGTTGTGGACGATGGAGTAGCAGAGCCCCGCCGCCAGGTTGCCCGGGTCGCTCCCCCGTTGCTGCTGCCTGACGAGATCGGAGTCCATGAAGACCGTACACCGTTCGCCGAGCTTCGAAGGGGCTTTCGCCGCCAGGGACATGCTGCCGAACTCCCCGTCGATGTCGACCCCCAGTCTCTCCGCCTGTTCCTCGAGGAAAGAGCCCGTTCCGGCGGCACAGACCTTGTTCATCTCGAAGTCGACCACCGCCGCGTCACGGAGTGCCACGTACTTGGAGTCCTGGCCGCCGATCTCGAAGATGGTGTCGACCCGCGGGTCGTAGTGGAGAGCGGCCGTCGCCTGGGCGGTGATCTCGTTCCTGACGGTGTCGGCGCCGATGTAGTCGCCGATCATGTACCTGCCCGATCCGGTCGTTCCCGCGCCGAGGACCGTCACGGAGCCACCCAGTTCTTCACCGACCTCGCGGAGCCCCCTGCGGACGGCTTCAATGGGGCGGCTCGCCGTCATCAGGTACCGCTTGGCGAGGAGGTTACCGTTCTCGTCGATGGCCACCACGTTGGTGCTGATGGAGCCGATGTCCACGCCCAGGTACACTCTCTGCGCCCCGGAGGCCGATGCGAGGGGTGTCTCGCGGGGCGGAAGCCTGCCCGCCGAGGCGGCGAGCGGCGCCAGGGAGCTGTCGGGCGGCGTCGCCTCGGCCAGGTGCCTGTCGAGCGCCCCCAGGCCGCGAAAGGACGCTATGGCGCCGGCAGACTCCTGAAGGAGCAGCACCGCCCCGATGGCGCCCATGGAGGCGAAGCGCCGGGGGATGACGAGCTCCCCGTCGTCCAGTCGGAGGATGTCGCGAAAGGCCCTGACCATGCCGGCGTTGGCGGCCACCCCTCCCTGGAAGGCAACGGGCTTCTCCAGCTTCTTGCCGCGGCAGATGTCGCTCTTGAAGTTCCGCGCCAGGGCATGGCAGAGTCCCGCTATGATGTCGTGCACCGGCGTGGCGATCTGCTGCAGGTGGATCATGTCCGACTTGGCAAAGACGCTGCAGCGACCGGCGATGCGCGGCGGCTTCCGTGATTTTTGTGCCAGTTCCCCGAACTCACCCTCTATGGAGACGCCTATCCGGGCGGCCTGCTGGTCGAGAAAGGATCCCGTCCCCGCGGCGCAGACGGTGTTCATGGAGAAATCCTCCAGGCGGCTCTCTCCGCCGTCGGCTCCCATGACGAGCAGCTTCGAGTCCTCCCCTCCCATCTCGATGACGCTCCTTACGTCGGGGTGGAGCCGGGAGACGGCCTTCGCCTGGGCGAGGATCTCGTTGACGAAGAGACCCCCCAGAATTTCCGCCAGGACGCGGCCTCCCGAGCCGGTGAGAGCCAGCCCTTGCAGGCCGTCGGCGCCGAACTCCTCCAGCACCTTCGCCAGCGACCGGCGGCAGGCCTTGAGGGGCTCTCCGCGGAGCCTGTCGTACCGCTCGTGCAGGACCTCTCCCGAGGGAGAGACCACGACGGTGTTCAGGCTGACAGAGCCGGAGTCCAGACCGATGAAGAAGGATTTTTCGGATCCCATAGAATTTCTCCGGGAATTCAGCATCCCTATTTTTTTCAAAATTCACCCGCTCTGTCAAGGTGCATCTCCGTTACTTGAGGGCCCACGGCCCCTCTGGTAAGCTGTGGCGGTGAAGAAAAAGATTCGCTACTGGCTCTTCGACCTGGACAATACGCTCTGGGGCGGAGTCATCGGCGATGATGGGTTGGGCGGTATCCGCCTCGGGCAAGGAGACGCGGAAAGCGAAGTTTTCCTATCGATTCAGCGATACGTGAGTGGGCTGCGCGAGCGCGGCGTC
>JAUWCW010000068.1 GCA_030609125.1 Candidatus Rokuibacteriota bacterium | reverse complement strand
GCAACGACATCGGAGACACGGCTTATTATGACCCGCGAACCCGCTGTCTCATCCACTACAAAGCCAATCGCTACTTCCTGATAAATTGTCTCGATGAGGGAAAGGAAGGGATCCAACACTTCGCCTGCGGAGAAAAGGAAGTCCCGGGAAGGCTGGGCACCTGGAAGGACGCCGAAGACGGCGAACTGAGCGGAAACCCGGTCGCCTGGGGGTCTGCCGATTCCGCGGTCGGAATATGGCTTGACCTGGATTCAGGCGGGCGAGCGACGGCTTATTACTGGGTGGCCGCCGGCACTGACCACCATGAGGTGGCCCAACTCAATCAGACCGTTTTGGAGAAGACCCCGGCTGAAATGATCAGACGGACATCGGATTACTGGAAGGCGTGGGTCGAGAAAGAGAGCAGATCTTCCGGGGACCTGCCCAAATCGGTCGCCGACATTTTCAACCGGAGCCTTCTCGTTTTGAGAACACAGATCGACAACCGGGGTGCAATAATCGCCGCCAACGACTCTGATATCATTCGCTTCGGCAGGGATACCTATTCTTACATGTGGGGTCGCGACGGGGCCTTCGTCAGCGCCGCCCTGGCAAAAGCCGGCTATTCGCACGTGTGCCAGAGATTTTTCGGGTTCTGCTCTCGAGTGCTTTCGGAGGAAGGATATCTTTTCCAGCACTACAATCCTGATGAATCATTGGCCAGCAATTGGCACTCCTGGATCTCGGATGGAGTCGAGGTCCTTCCCATACAGGAAGACTCGACGGCTCTGGTCCTCTGGGCCCTCTGGATTCACTATCAGTGCACCAAAGACATAGAATTCATCAGGCCCCTTTATAAGGAACTGGTAATAAAATCCGCCGACTTTCTGATTAAGCATCGCGATCCTGAAACGCTGCTGCCCATTGCCTCCTACGATCTCTGGGAAGAGCGATATGGCACGCATGCCTACACGGTGTCAGCGGTGATAGCCGGCCTCAGGGCGGCGGCGAATTTTGCGAGGCTTTTTCGGGATCTGCCCCTGGCCGAAACCTATGACAAGGTAGCCGGTCAGATGAAGGAGGGAATTGTTCAGCACTTGTACTCCCCCAGCCTTGAGAGATATGCCCGCTCGGGTTATCGCAAAGATAACGGCTATGAACTCGACGAGGTGATCGATATTAGTCTGCTTGGCCTTGCGACCCTGGGAATATTGCCACCCAAGGATCCGCGGATGGTCAAAACGGCAGAAGCGATACGCAGGCACTTATGGCTCAACACCCCTGTTGGAGGTTGTGCCCGCTACCAAAACGATACCTATCAACGGGAGGACGACACCCCCGAAGACGTCACCGGCAACCCCTGGTTTATCGCGACGCTCTGGTTAGGAGAGTATTTCATCCTCCGTGCCGAAAATATTCAGGAACTTCACGAAGCCATCCCTTATCTTGAGTGGTGTGGCAACAATGCGCTCCCTTCCGGAGTTCTTGCCGAACAGGTACATCCGTTGAGCAGCGCTCCCCTCTCTGTTTCACCCCTCACATGGAGCCATTCCGCTTTTGTGTGGGCAGTTCTGCAATACACCGAAAAATTTCACTCGTTGAAAGAATAAAAACAACCCTATCCCCTCAAAAAATGCCATCCCATAGAGCAGCCAAGAGTGGTGTCCCCCCGAAAAATCACCACCGCTTGACATCCCTCATAATCGTCTCGTATAGTAGAACTATTCTAAATTGATTGGTGATTGGAGTCTTGTGAACTTCATTGCGTGGTTGCGCCATCTGGGGTCGCCCGCCGGTCTTGACGAGCCCACCAGCCTCAATATGTGGCGGGCCCGCATCGTCGATATCGCCATAGTCGTTGTCGTCTTTGCCCTCCCGGTGGGCATGGCGGTCACCTTCCCCGTCGTCTTCGCCGAGAAAAGATACTGGATCATCGGCCTCGATCTCGCCCTCTGGGCATATCTCCTCTTCGTCTTCTGCTTCCGTCTCGGAAGTTACCGTCATCGTGCGTCGGTCATGATCTCCCTCTTATATCTGATGACGTTCGTGTTTCTTGCCGCCTACGGGCCCACTCACGCCCGGTCGGCCTGGCTGGTGCTCTTCTGCGTCATGTCCGCGCTCTTCTACGGTGTCCGGGGGGCGGTCGCGGCCTGCGCCGTCTCCGCCGTATCGCTTATGGCCCTCTATGCCCTGATGGGCTCCCGGACCGCTGTGTGGGCGGCCGAGCACGGCGCGCCCTTCGGCACGTGGGTGATGTTCGTCGTCAACGTCACGGCCATCTCCCTCCTGGGGAGCCTTCCTGTCGGGTACATCCTTCGGGGTCTTGATCGCTCGCTGCAGAGGGAGCGCGACATGCATGAAGAACTCTCCGACGACAAGGAGAAGCTCGATGCCGCCCACGAGATGATCCTGGAAGAGATTAGTCATCGGGGCGAGATGGAGAAGACCATGCGTTTCACCCAGTTCACCGTGGACCACATGGCCGATGCGGCGTTCTGGATGGGTCCGGACGGCCGCTTTCTCTATGTCAACGAGGCGGCCTGCAGCAAACTGGGGTATACACGGGAAGAGCTTCTGAAAATGTCGGTGCACGACATCGACCCGAATTTCCCGGCAGATGCGTGGCCGGCCTTCCTGAAGGAATTCAAAGCCAAGGGGACCATCACCCTCGAATCCCGGCATCGGGCTGCTGACGGTGCCGTCTTTCCTGTGGAGGTCGTAGGCAATTATCTGGAATACGACGGGCAGGAGTATATCTTCTCTTTTGTCCGCGACATCACTCAGCGCAAAGAGGACGAGGAAAAGCTCGCCTACAGCGAGCGCTACCTTCGCTCCATCATCCGGAACGAACCAGAGTGCGTGAAGCTCCTGGATGCCGAGGGGACGGTCCTTGACATGAACCCCGCGGGGCTCGCCATGCTGGATGCCGACAGTCCGGAGGAGATCATCGGAAAGCCGCTCTCCCGCTGTGTGACGCCCGAGCACCGCGAGGCCCTCGCCGCACTGTCCGAGCGTGTCCTGAAGGGTGAAAAGCTCTCCGGGGAGTTCAAGGTCATCGGGCTGAAGGGGACCACGCGTTGGCTCGAGAGTCACATGGTCCCCTTCGAGGACAAGTCAAAAGACCGCACACTCATCCTCGCCGTTACCCGCGATATCACCGCGCGCAAGCGTGCCGAGGAAGACTTCAGGCGGGCCAGGGAGGATCTCGAGAGGCAGAACGTGGAACTGAAAAAGCTCGACCGGATGAAAGACAGTCTCATCCGCGACGTCTCACACGAACTGAAGACGCCTGTGGCCAAGCATATCATGCAGATGGAGATCCTCAAGCCTCTGGTTCGTTCCCCCGGTGCGACAGCCGGACAGCGGGAGGCGTTCCGGGTTATGGAAGACAGCATCCGCCGGCAGCAGAGTGTCCTCCGCAACCTCCTCGACCTCTCCCGCCTCGAGTCCGGAGAAAGAACATACGAGAAAAGAGAAATGCACCTGGAGTCCTTTCTTGCCGGCATACGAAGCGAATACCAGTACGCCCTCGACGCCTTCGGTGCCGGGTTCGACATTGACGTGCCGCCGGTTTCGCTCCGCTGCGACGAGGAAATGCTCTGGCACGTCTTCTCCAACCTTACCAACAACGCCTTGAAGTTCAGGAAGAAAGACACCCCCCTCAAGATCAGGATCGCGGCGGAGCAACGGGACGGCGAACTCCTCGTCCGGGTCGCCGACAATGGCATCGGCATGGATCCGGCAGAGAAAGAGAAGGCCTTCACGCGCTTCTTTCAGACTTCGGCGTCCACTGAGGGCAGCGGGGTCGGCCTGGCCATCTGTCGCCGGATCCTCGAGGATCTCGGCGGGAGTATCCGTCTCGACAGCGAGGGGAAGGACAGGGGCGTTACGGTGACCGTCGCCCTGCCATTCGAATGAAGCTCCATCTGCACCGGGGGCATCTTGAGAACCGGGGGTAAAGCCTGGGCGCGGCGGTCCCCTCAGAGCTCACCGGTACTCCGGACCTCCCCGCCGGGGGGGGGTGGCATACAACTTGCTTGTTTGAGAACAGGTATGAGCCATACGGTACTGCCGGGGAGTTGATAATGAAGAGAGTGAAAGGGTGTTTTTGTGGATTTATGGGAGCGCTGCCGCTTCTGGCGGCGCTTTTTCTGGTCGTTCCAGGCAATGTTTTTGCAGCCAGGGGGCACAGTTTCAGCGAGTCCGAATGCTCTTCCTGCCACCAGGAGATGGGGCGTGGAAAGGCCTGGACGATGACTTTTCCCAAAGCGGATATTTCCGCACAGTGCGTCCAATGCCACAACTCCTGCGACAACTGGGAGAGCCATTCCGGCCGGAGCGGGAGCGAGGCGAAAATGTCGCGGGCCCTTCCCCTCCAGGGCGGCGAAAGCATAGACTGTGTCACCTGCCACAGCACCCATGGCGACGTCGGCGGCGAGGATGCGGGGCCGAATGTGGGAATGCTGAGGATCAGCAATCTCAAGAGGGAACTGTGCCTCAACTGTCACCGCCAGGAAGGCGAACGCTCCGTTCGGGTGGACGTGACCGTCCCTCCCGACAACGCGGTGATCCATGATACGCACGTTCCCCTCCTCGGCAGGGTGGAAAATCTCTCCGAGAGTCACATCAGGGTCCGTGTCAACGGGGCCGCGTTCCCCCTCAAGGTAAGCGGCGGCCTCTTTCACACCAGGCTCAGGATGGAAGAGGGGATCAACCGTATCGAACTGACCCTGCACGGAGAGACCCTCTGGGCTGGGAACATATTCAGGGCCCGGGGCGGCGACCGGCCCACGTACTACGGAAGAACCTACAGCGGCCACCAGACCGGCTCTATCCAGGAGTGCATGGGTTGCCACGAACAGGAAGACGGGCTCCTGCTGGCCGACACTTCGTCGGCCCCCGGCCTGTGCTACCGCTGCCACGAGCCCTTCAACGGCAAGAGGTATCTCCACGGCCCCCTGGCCGTCGGCGAGTGCACCTCCTGCCACGACCCTCACGGCGGGACGGGGCCGTACCACCTGCGGGGCAGCGAGGTGACCCTCTGCCTCACCTGCCACGAGGAGGATGAGGTACTTGGCCACGACGGAGGGCGCGATGCCGTTGCGGAGGGAAGCTGCTCGAGTTGTCACGACCCGCACCAGTCGGACAGGAAGTTCTTCAGGCGGGAAGCTGCGCTCTCGATCGGAGGGAACTGAAGCCCCTCGTTCCCGTCTCACCCCGGCCCTCACACCGGCGGGAGCGGCCGACCCGTGATATGATCTTCCTGTCCGGGACCGGATCAGGAGAGAGACAGTGACAGGTTCGGCGCATCGAGGCATTTGTTTTTTAGCGGCAGGCCTGCTGGCCGCTCTCTTCTTCTCGTGCGCGTCCGTTCCGGAGGCCGGCCGTCGCCTCACCGACTACGACATTCTTCTCAAAAAAGGGGACGGGTACTATTTCATGGGCCGCTACGCCGAGGCGGCGGCGGAGTACTCCCTGGCTGTTGAGATCGACAGCCGACGCCCCGAGGCCTACCGTTTTCGCGGCCTCGCCCTGCTGGCTCTCGAGGAGTTCGAGGATGCGGGAAAGGATTTTGAAAGAGCCCTGGAAATCTCCCCCGACTATGCCGAAGCCCACCTGGGCCGCGGGATTCTCCTCTTCCGCCAAGGGAAGTACCCGGAGGCCATCGAGGCCTTCGACCGCACGACGGAGCTCGATCCCTGGGATTCCCTGGCCCGGCACTACAAGGCCCTGGCCTGCGAGAAAGTCGGCCGGCTGAGGGAGGCGGTGGAGGCCTACAAGGGCTACATCCACTGCGCCGTCCCCGGTGACGACGCAACGGTGGAGCAGGCCCGGAAAAGAATCCGTGAGCTAGAGCTCTCCCCCAGGTAGCGCCGCCGGCTGAGACTCCCCTTCGCCAGCGGTTCGCCCGCTTCGGTGTCGATCATCCGGGTGAGGGGGCAGATCTTCTTTTCAGGAGTTTCTCCACTTCAATGGCGGCGAAGACGATCGACGAGAGCAGCAGTACCACTCCCAGATCGGCGGCGCTCAGGGGCGCGGTCTTGAAGACAGGGTTCAGAAAAGGCACGTAAATCGTCGCCATCTGCAGAGCAAACGTGAGAAGGAAGGCGCCGAGGAGCGGCTTGTTCGACATGAGACCCTGGCTGAAAAGCGACTCCCGTTCGGAGCGAACGGCCAGGACGTTGCCCATCTGGCTCAGACAGAGGACGGTGAAGACCATGGTCTGCCAGTGGGCTCTGTCGTAGGAGATGAACCATGCCTGGGTCAGAATGGAAACGAAACCCATGAGCAGACCCACCCATATGATGTGTCTGCCCAGCCCATGGGCGAAAATGCTCTCCTGCGGATGGCGCGGAGGCCTCTTCATGACGTCTTTCTCCACGGGTTCGGCGGCGAGGGCAAGACCGGGGAGGCCGTCGGTAACGAGGTTGATCCAGAGGATGTGGATCGGCAGAAGGGGGATCGGGAGCCCCAGCAGGGGAGCGAGAAAGAGCGTCCATATCTCACCCGTGTTGCTCGCCATGGTGTACTTGATGAATTTGCGTATGTTGTCAAAGATCCGCCGGCCCTCTTTCGCCGCTTTCACGATGGTGGCGAAGTTGTCGTCGAGCAGGATCATGTGGGACGCCTCTTTTGACACGTCGGTCCCCGTGATCCCCATGGCGATCCCTATGTCCGCCCTCTTCAGGGCCGGCGCGTCGTTGACGCCGTCGCCCGTCATGGCGACGAACTGGCCCTTGTCCTGCAGGGCCGTGATGATCTTGAGCTTCTGCTCGGGGGCGACGCGGGCGTAGACCCGGATATCCTCAACGCGCCTCTCGAACTCCTCCAGCGGCAGGTTCGCCAGCTCTCTCCCGGTGAGGACTTCCCCGTCGTGATCCTCCAGGATGCCCAGCCTCCTGGCGATGACCCTCGCCGTCAGGGGGTGATCTCCGGTTATCATTACGGGCCTGATGCCCGCTGTCTTGCAGAGCGCCACTGCCTCCCTGACCTCATCCCTGGGAGGGTCGAGCATGCCCGCGAGCCCCAGAAAGGTGAGACCCGTCTCGACATATTCAGGGGAGATCTTTTCCGGGAGGCGGTCCCACTTTCTCATGGCCACGCCCAGAACTCTCAGGCCCTCGGACGCCATCTTCTCGTTGATCCCGGTCACCGCCGCGGCGTCCAGGGGGTGCTCGCCGGCGGAGGTGAGAAGGGAGGAGGACTTTTCGAGAAGCACGTCCACGGCGCCCTTGGTGAAGGAGATGAACCCGCCGTCCCAGGAGTGGATGGTGGTCATGCACTTTCTCTCCGAATCAAAGGGGATTTCACCGACCCGCCCGTGGCGCTGCTCCAGCTCCTGCTTAAGGAAGCCGTTGTCGCGAGCGCTCTGGAAGAGGGCTGTCTCCGACGGGTCGCCGAGCGCCTTCCCCTCCGCGTCCTGCACCGTATCGTTCGAAAGGGCCAGAGCGGTCATGAATAGTTCGCGGGAAGTCCCGCCGGCCGCGAGCGCTGCGGCATCGCGGCCCACCAGTTTTTCGTCCACCCAGAGCTGCTCGACGGTCATCTTGTTGAGGGTGAGCGTCCCCGTCTTGTCGCTGCAGATGTAGGTCACCGAACCGAGAGTTTCCACCGCGGGGAGCTTCCGGATCAGGGCGTTCTGTCCGACCATCTTCCTCGCTCCCAGGGCGAGAGAGATGGTGACCACCGCCGGGAGGGCCTCCGGTATGGCCGCCACCGCGAGAGACACGGCGGTGAGGAGCATGACGAAGGCGTCCTCGCTCCGAAGGACGCCGATGGCGAAAACTGCCGCGCAGATGCCCATGACGGCCAGCGAGAGCTTGCGGCCGAACCTGGCAAGCCTTTTCTGAAGCGGTGTCCGGGTGTCCCCGCCTTCCTGGATCATGGTGGCGATCCTTCCCAGCTCGGTGGCCATTCCGGTGGCGGTGACCGCTCCGGCGCCGCGGCCCCGGGTGACGAAGGTGCCCTTGTAGAGCAGGTTCTTCCTGTCCCCCAGTGGAAGGTCCTCGTCATGGAGCACGTCGGAGTGTTTCTCCACGGGGAGGGACTCGCCGGTGAGGGCCGCCTCGTCGACCTGCAGCTGAATGGCTTCGATAATCCTCATGTCCGCCGGCACGACTTTGCCGGCTTCGAGCGTCACCACGTCCCCCGGCACGACCTCGGAGGAAGGGATAGAGGCGGAGGTGCCGTCCCTTACGACGGTGGCTTCCGACGCTGCCATGCTCTTGAGCGCCTCCATGGCTTTTTCGGCGCGGTATTCCTGAGTGAACCCCAGCACGGCGTTGAGGAGGACTATGACGATGATGGCGATGGTGTCCGCCGGCTCACCGATTACTCCCGAGATCACCGCCGCCGCGATCAGCACCATGATCATGAAGTCTCTGAACTGGTCGAGGAACATCACGAAAAGGGTCTTTTTCTTCTTTGCCACCAGCTCGTTCGGACCGTATAGCCGGTGCCGCCGCCGTGCTTCCGCGCTCGTCAGCCCCTCTCGCCCGGACTCGAGCCCGGCCAGGGCGCCCTCCACGCTCAGGAGGTGTCCCGGCGTCCTGAGTGCTGTTTTCATCCCTCCGTCCATTCCTCTACTATATCGTGATTCCCGGGGCCGTGTCATGCCGCTGTGTCAGATTTCCAAATTTTTCCAGTACCTTGCGCCTTCTTCTCGGGTAGTGGTACACTTCATCCGCTATGGTTGCCCCACACGGGAAGGGAAGTAAGTCGGGTCATCAGGGAAGCAGGATTCTCGTAGTTGACGACGACCCTCACATTCTCAAGCTCCTGAGAGGGAAGCTGGAGTTGTCGGGCTACACGGTTCTCGAAGCCTCCGGCT
>JAUWCW010000213.1 GCA_030609125.1 Candidatus Rokuibacteriota bacterium | reverse complement strand
ATCGTCGGCGCCAGGGGGAACCTGGCTCTCGCCGAAAAGTGGTTCGTGCCCTTTCTCCTCGACATCGGCACCGGGGAAACGGACCTAACCTGGCAAGCCATGACCGGTGTCGGCTACCGGTTCAGCAAAGTCGACGTCGTTGTCGCCTACCGCTATCTCTCCTGGGACTTCGAGGACGACGCCAAGGTCTTCGACGACCTCAACATCAGCGGTCCCCTGGCCGGTTTGAGGTTCAGGTTCTAGATCCGGTACACGACGTGAGCGCCGCGGTCTGAGCAAGAGAGGAGGAGCATCCTATGAAACGCGTGAGATATACCGCGAATCTGGCAGCTCTTATTGCATTGGCGACTCTGGCCGCCCCGGCCTTTGCGCAGGGGCCGGCTGGCGAAAGACTGCCGCCCAAGGAAAAGTGGACCCTCGTCGAGATTCTGGCTTCCGTCGAGAAGATCGACGTGGAGAAGCGCGAAATCACGCTGAAGGGCCCGCAAGGGAACATGGTCACGTTGACCGCCACGGAGAACGTCAAGCGGTTCGATGAAATCAAGGTCGGTGACTCGGTGCGGGCGGAGTACCTGACCTTCCTGCGTGCCGAGTTTCGCGAGCCGACCGCTGAGGAAAAGGCGGCGCCCCTCGTGGTGCTGGCCGAAGCCGGCAGGGCGCCCAGGGAAGTGTCTCCCGCCGGTGGAGTGGGAGCCGTCGTGAAGGCCGTCGTCGAAGTCGTTGCCATCGACAAGGAAGCGAAGAGGGTCGCCATCCGGGGCCCGAGAGGCAGGTTCCTGGTCGTGCCCGTCGAGGACGAGAAGGTTCTGGGGCAGCTGAAGGTGGGCGAAACCGTCATCATGACGTATGCCGAGGCGGTGGCGCTCTCGCTTGAAAAAGTCAAGAGATAAATAGAAGTGGGGTGGCGGGAATGAATGTGAAGGCACTCAGGAGGAGATAGAGCAACAGATGGACAATTTCAAGAAAGCCTTCAGCGTCTGTCTCGAAGCCAAGGATTATCTTGCGAAGTACTAGAATGTGGGTGCAGCAAAGATTACCGAAACTGCCTCTGGTGGTGAATGTCGTCGTTAACGCCGGGGGAGGTACTGGGCGGCCCAGGGTGAAGGGGAAAGAGGTCGCTTTCGCCGGCGCTGCCTGCTGAAAGGAAGATGGAAACTCCGCACTTCCTTGCTATACTTATTAGAAGTTGTGGGATGCCCGGGATGGCTGCAATTCTCGATCTTCGACTGAGAACCTGAAGAGAATGGAGACTGCCATGATCAACCTGAAAGATATTCTCGTGACCACATTTGACGCATCATCTTTCTTCATCACCAGAATCACCATGAGCGGGTCTGTCGTAGGCCTTGCCTCCGGTTTCTAGGGAAGGCTCTTCGGCGCATTGAAAGAAGGACAATCACGCCTGGCCTCTCTCCTGAGGGAGCCACTTACACATTTTCTCCTCATTGGCGCGGCGATGTTCCTCACCTTTCAGCTCGGCGGCCGGAAGGCGGAGAAACCGAACGAGATCGTCGTGAGCCGCGGGGCGATCGAGAGCCTGGTCCTCTCCTGGGAGAAGACCAGGCAGCGGCCGCCGACGTCCGAGGAGAGGGAAGGGCTGATCGAATCCTATATCCGCCAGGAGGTCCTCTACCGCGAGGCCCTGGCCATGGGGCTCGAGCGCGAAGACACCATCATCAAGCGCCGGCTCGGCCAGAAGATGACGTTCCTCTTCGAGGACGTCACCGACCTTGCGGAGATCAGCGAGGAAGAGCTGCAGCAGTATCTCGATGAGAACCCCGAGAGATATCGCGTAGATCCGGAGTTTTCCTTCAGCCACGCCTACCTGAACGCCGACCGCCGGGGTGCCGCCGTCGAGGAGGACGCCTGGCGCATTCTCGCCGAGCTCCGGGGATCTCCCCTGGAGGCAACCGCCGCCGCCCTCGGCGACCCCTTCCTTCTGGCGCACCGGTACGAGTCCCTTCCTCTCGGTGATGCGGCCAAGATGTTCGGCGACGAGTTTGCGAGTAATCTCGCGGCCGTCGAGCCGGGCCGCTGGGAGGGCCCCCTGCGGTCGGGGTACGGCCTGCACCTCGTAATCGTCACGGAGAGGACCGAGGGCCGCCAGCCGGAGCTCGATGAGGTGCGAGACGCGGTGACCCGCGACTACACCGCGCAGCTCCGGGAGGAGAACAGCCGGAAGTTCTACGAGCGTCTGCGGGAGCGCTACACCATCAGTGTGGAGGAGCAGGAAGAGACAGCAGGCACGGCAGACGCAAGGGCCACGCAATGAAGAGGCCCCTGGTCTGGCTGTCTCTGGCGGCTGTTCTATGCGCCTCGCCGGCGGCGGCCCACGAGTCGCGCCCCGGCTACCTTGAGCTCACGGAGATCTCCTCCGGCCGGTACGACTTCTTCTGGAAGCAGCCGGCCCGGGGCGACCTGATTCTCCGCATGGACCCCGTATTTCCCGAGTCCTGCCGCCAGGCCGGATCGAAAGAAAGGCAGGCGGCCCCCGGCGCCCTCATGACGCGGGGCGCCATCGACTGCGAGGGGGGCCTGCGGGGCAAGACTATCCGCATCGCGGGTCTCGAGACGACCCTGACGGACGTGCTGCTCCGCGTCTATCACGAGGACGGCGCCTCGGAGACGCACCTTATCCGTCCCGTCGAGACCTCCGTCGTCGTCGGAGGATCGTCGAGGGGCGAACGGGCCGCCAGCTACTTCCGCCTGGGCGTTCAGCACATCCTCATGGGCGTCGACCACCTCCTCTTCGTCCTGGGGCTGCTCCTCATCGTCCAGCACCGCTGGATGCTGGTGAAGACGATCACCTCCTTCACGGTGGCCCACAGCATCACCCTCGCCATCGCCACCCTCGGCTATGCCAGCGCGCCCCTGCCGCCCCTCAACGCCGCCATCGCCCTCTCCATCCTCTTCCTGGGACCCGAGATCGTCCGCACCTGGAGGGGTGAGACGAGCTTCACCATCCGCCACCCCTGGGTGGTGGCCTTCGCCTTCGGCCTCCTCCACGGCTTCGGCTTCGCCACGGGCCTGACCGCCATGGGCCTGCCGACGAACGAAGTGCCTCTCGCCCTCCTGCTCTTCAACGTCGGCGTGGAGATCGGACAGATTGCGTTCGTAGTCCTCATCGTCCTTCTCGAGCGCTCCTTCAGGGTACTGGAGGTCGTCTGGCCCCGGTGGGCCCACGCCTTTCCCGGCTACGCCGTAGGCTCCCTGGGTGCCTTCTGGACGATCCAGAGGACGGTCATGCTGATCGGGGGACTGCGGTGAGATTCGTCAGAGTGCCGGGCCGACTCCTTCCTGCCATTGCTACCGGCATTGCTGTGATGCTGTGGGCCGCCGAGGCCTTCGCCCACGTCGAGAGGGGACAGGCGACGGGCTTCATAACGGGCCTCGGCCACCCCTGGTCGGGCCTCGACCACGTGCTGGCCATGGTTGCCGTCGGACTCTGGGGGGCTCAGCTCGGCAGTCCCGCCATCTGGCTCCTTCCTGTGACCTTCCCGATGGTGATGGCCATGGGGGCCTTCCTCGGCCTCGTCGGCATGCCCGTACCGGGCGTCGAGATCGGCATCGCCCTCTCGGCCCTCCTTTTGGGGATCATGATCCTCGGGGAGATTCGCCCGCCCCTCGCCGCCGCCGCTGTCCTTGTCGGCTTCTTCGCCATCTTTCACGGTCACGCCCACGGCACGGAGCTTCCTCCAGGCCAGAGCGGTCTCCTCTACAGCATGGGATTCGTGATGGCCACGGGGTGTCTCCACGGCATCGGCATCGCCATCGGTCTGATCCACCGCTGGCCGGCGGGGAGAGTCGCGCTGCGTGCCGGCGGGGGAGGGATAGCCGCCATGGGCGTCTGGTTTCTCTGGAGGGCCGTGGGATGAGTGGACTTCGATTGAGAGCCGTCATTCCAGCTGCATTGACGGCCGGAGTGTGCCTCCTCTGTGCCCGTCCGGCGGCGGCTCACCTCGTGACGACCGGTCTCGGCCCCGTCTACGACGGTATCGGCCACCTCGTCCTGACCCTCGAAGACCTCGTGCCGGTCATTGCACTGGCCCTCCTTGCGGGGCTGGGAGGGGCGGTCTCCGGACGACGCATTCTCTTTCTGCTCCCCGCAGCCTGGCTGGCGGGAGGAATCATCGGCACGGGGGCGGGAAGCGCGCCTTCCTTTCCCGTCGCCGCCGTCTCCTTACTCGTGCTTGGCGTGCTCACGGCGGCTGATCTGCGTCTGCCGACGTGGGCGGTAACGGCCCTGGCCGCCGCCCTTGGCCTGGTGCACGGCCTCTTCAACGGCATCGCCCTGCGGGAAGGGGCCGGTATTCTCGGGCTGCTGGGCATTGCTGTTGCCCTCTTCGTCCTCACGGCCCTCACGGCGTCCCTTGTCGTCTCCCTGCGCCGTCCCTGGACGCGGATCGCCGT
>JAUWCW010000198.1 GCA_030609125.1 Candidatus Rokuibacteriota bacterium | reverse complement strand
GAAGCGAGTACCCCGTTGTTGTCATGCCCGTGCACACCCAGCACTACGCCCTTCTGCAGAGAAACCTTCTCTACACGGGGATAACACGGGGAAAGCGGCCGGTGGTGGCGGTGGGGACGAAGAAGGCCCTCGGCATCGCCGTCAGGAACAACAGGGTGAAGACGCGGTACACGCGCTTCGCCGAACGGCTCCGCGGCGACGACCTCGTCTACTTGAAGAGCGACGATTTGACGTGAGCGCCCCGATAACGCCCCGTCGGGCCCGGGGGAACCATCCCCTCCTCCGGGTTTGCGTTTTTCGGGTCCCTGGGCTAGTCTGCCGCGGAAGCCCGGCGGGGTTGACAAAGCGGGCCCCGATCCTTATTAATTAAGACAGGTAGAAGAGCATGTCGCGTGCCAGGGAAAATATTGTGAAGGCCTTCCGGGAGGCGGGGTACCGCATCACCCGGCAGCGGGAGATCGTCTTCGATCTTCTCGCGAAGGCGAAGGGCCGTCACCCGAGCGCCCGCCAGATTTTCGACGATCTCCGGGAGAGTCACGACAATGTCAGCGTAGCCACCGTGTACAATACGCTCGGCGCCCTGACCCGCCTGGGCCTTATCAAAGTCATCGAGTTCGAGTCGGGCGACAACAGGCACGAAACCAACCTGGAGCCGCACATAAACCTGATCTGCCTCTCCTGCAACTCCATTCGGGACCTCGACATAGGGCCCCCGATCCACGTGGAATGCGCCAGAAAGCAGCTCGGCTTCACGGTGAAAGATTTCCGGCTGGAATACTACGGCCACTGCAGCGAGTGCGCCGGGGAACTCTCTCCGCAGCGCTGAGAGGAATACCTCCCGGCCTTTGTTGCTTTCGCCCCCTCCGGCGGTTAGAATCCGGCAGGTGATGAAAGGGAAGATGCGTAAGGCCGTCACCCTGCTGGCCCTTTTCACTCTTGCTCCATCAGCCGCCTTCTCCATGGGCTCTCTCCCCACGGGTCCCAGCGAGGAGCAGGACCGGTCCGGCGCCGCGTCCGGCCCGGCGCCGGATGAAGCCGTACCGGCCCGGGTACGGTTCCTTGCGGACCGTGCGTTTCAGGCCGCCCTGCAGCGGGAGATAGATTCCGCCCGGTCGGAGGTTGTTCTGTCCCTGCACCTCTTCACCGCCACGGAGGGAAAGAGCGACCGGCCCGGGAGGGTGGCGGAGAGTCTCGCCGCCGCCGCCGGGCGGGGTGTCGACGTCATCGTTGTGCTGGAGATCGGGAAGGAGGTCTCCCCCGTCACACAGGCCAACCGAAGGGCGGCCCGCCTTCTCATGAGCCGCGGTGTCCGCGTGTACGCCGACATGTCGGGGACCACGGTCCACTCCAAACTGGCGGTCATAGACCGGAAGCTCGTCCTCATCGGCAGTCACGACCTGACCCCCCAGTCCCTCGGGCACTACCGCGAAGCCTCGCTCCTTGTCGAATCCCCGGACCTGGCGACCACGATCCTCCTGTACATTGAAAGTCTCGATCCCGTTCCCTACCGTTAACCGTGTCCCCTCACTCCTTCGACTCCGCTCAGGACAGGCTCTGCCCTCTCCGCGAGGGGAGAGGGGCGACACCGTAGCCTGTCATCCCGAGTTGAGCGAGGGATCTGACGTGTTCTCAGGACGGACTCCGAGAGGGCTTTCGAAGGGGCTGTGATAAGATCGACGCGCCAGTCCGCCGGGATCACCGCCGCGGTGGAGTTTCTCGGCGTCTGGACGAGCGGCGGGCAGAGTCAGCTCTTCTACGCGGGTACGGTCTTTATCGGCATCGAGGACGAGATTGACACGCGGCAGGTCTCGGTTCTCTTCGGCGGAGGATTCAGGTTCTGAACGGCTTCGACAGAGACATCACAGCTGCCGACGTGGCCGATTTTCTGGAAAAAGGCCTGCTGGGGAACCTTGTTTCACTCTTCACGGCCGACCCGTCACTCTATCCTCTTCTCCGTGAGCTCCTGGGTGACGAGAAAATAGGCGTGCGCCTCGGAACGTCGGCGCTGGTGGAGAGTCTGGCCGAGGAGGGCGCACCTCACGACGCCCGGGCGGCAAAGGCGCTCCTGCCGCTCCTGGAGAGCAGCCGGCCCGTGCTGAGAGGCGACGCGGCCTACCTTCTCGGTGTGATCGGACGGACGGAAGCCCTCCCCGGTCTGCGCCCCTTGCTCGACGACGACAATGAAGACGTCAGGGAAGCCGCGGCGGAGGCTGTGGAGAGAATCGAGGGCGGCCCTGCCGGGGGATCATGACCCTTCCGCCCATGTGACCGTCAGGGGGAGCACTGTCCTCTCCGTGCTGAGGACGACCAGGGGGGTGAGAGACAGCTCGGGCCGATCTTCCCCTCCATCCTCCGGTTTTTCGTCTCCGGAGGGCGGCGGCGGACTCACCAGGACCGCCGTTATCTCCACCTTCTCGGGGTGGGCGACGGCCTTTTCGATGAAGATGGTCTTGCCGGGGACACCCTGCTTTCCCGCGGCGACGACGACCACCTGGCGGGAGGCGAAATCGACCGGCGCCGCTGCATGGGCGCCGCTGAGGCCGAGCTCGGCGGCCAGAGCCGTCCACTCCCGGGCGGAGCGCGCCGTCCGGACCCCCGCGGTCTGGAATTTCTCCCCCGAGACGCCGGGCAGGTCGAGGTATGAATAGCCGACGATGCGTCCGCTGCTGAAATCGCTCGTGTTGTGGCGGAAGTACTCGTGCGGAAACTGCAGCGTCACAGCCGCCACCGCCAAGCCGACGACCTTGCGGACCGCCTTCTCCGTGGCCGCCTTCTGGAAGCCCCCGAAAGCGAGGGGGAGCCGGGACATGCCTCCCCCCACCTCGCCGGCGATGAAAGCTCCCCAGTCCCGGCCGCTTCCCTCCACGCTGACGGAAGCCACGATGCGGGAGGTGGCAAGATCTATTACCCTCACGTCGATGGCGACGTGGGACTCGGTGTAGGTCGCCGCACCGACCGGAGCGCCGTACTTTTCGTGGAGGGCGGCGGAGGTGAGGAGGGTGCCGAGACCGATGATGCCGCTGCCGATGCCGAATTTCTCCGGCTCGAATTCCGTGACTGCCCCTGTCAGGAGAAGCTCGGCCCCCTCGATCTCACCGACGGGCGCTTCCGTCCCGGGCAGCACCCTGCCGGAAGCGCCGAGGTCCTGCTCGGCGATCACCTCATCGATGATGTCCCTCTCAAGGACGATATAACGGTTGCTGTTTACAAGGGCCGTGACGAACATCGTCGACATCCCCTCACCGATCCGTGCGTAGCCCTTGGCGGTCCTGTCGTCGAACTGCGCTACGGCGATGCGTGCCTTGGGGCCGTCGTAGGGCAGAAGGAGGACGGCCTCCATGGGTCCGGACCCGCTCCTGACGGTGGTGGTGGGGGCGCAGGAACCGATTCCGGCGCAGAGCATCAAAAGAACAATGAAGGTCGTGAGAGGGGGCAGGCCCCGATAGAGATTTGCCGGAGGCGAAGGTGCGCGGGGTGCCTCCACGGCGGTGAAGGGTACGGGAAAACCGGGATTTTCTGTTGACATTCCGATACCTGAATCTATAGTACCAGAAACGAAAACCTTACGGAAGGGAGCAAAGCCGATGGAAGAACAGGTGAAAAAGGCGCTGGATCAGGTCAGGGGTTCTCTCCAGGCCGATGGCGGCGATGTGGAATTCGTGGAAATCACGGAGGACGGTGTGGTCAAGGTCAAGCTCGTCGGCTCATGTGCGGGTTGCCCCATGTCCCAGATGACCCTCAAGCAGGGGATTGAGCGCTACCTGAAGAGCCAGATCCCTGAAGTGAAGGAAGTCGTCTCCGTCTAGTCCGGCAGGTCTATGACCTTGCCGGGGTTCAGAATCCCGGCAGGGTCGAAGACTTTTTTTATTCCCCGCAGCAGCCGCAGATGCCCTTCCGGGAGCACGCGGGCCAGGTGCTCCCTCTTGACCCGGCCGATTCCGTGCTCGCCGGAGAGGACACCGCCGAGCGAGTAGACCTCGTCTATGAGCGCCGGGTACGCCGCCGCCAGCTGCTCACGCCACTCCGCATCGTCCAGTTCGCCCTGGAGCATGTTGACGTGCACGTTCCCGTCGCCGGCGTGACCGAAGCAGATGGTGTCGAAGCCGCTCTTCTTCCCCAGCGCGGTGAGGCGGCGGACGAGTTCGGGGATGGCCGTTCTCGGGACGACCACGTCCTGCTTGCCCACATCCCGGTTCTGGGCCTTCACCGCCTCGCCTATGACGCGGCGCGTCTCCCAGAGCTTCTCCTGGGTCGGGCGGGTGTCGGCGATCAGCACGTCCTCCGCCCCGTGCTCGAGGCAGAATTCGCCTATCTTCTCGTAGGCCTCCCGGACCGCAGCCTCGCTGTCACCGTCGACCTCGATGAGCAGGTGCGCGCCGGCATCGGGGAAGGGGATGTCCCGCTCGAGAAACCTCTTGCTTGCCTCCAGGGCGCCCCGGTCCATGAATTCCAGAACGGCCGGGGTGATCCGGCGCTTTATGATGGCCGCCACGGCGCCGGCGGCCTCCTCGAGGTCCGGGAAGGGGACGAGGAGGTTGGCGCGGTGGGAAGGAAGGGCCAGGAGCTTAAGCGTGACCCGGGTGATCACGCCGAGGGTGCCCTCTGACCCGACGAG
>JAUWCW010000358.1 GCA_030609125.1 Candidatus Rokuibacteriota bacterium | reverse complement strand
CTTCCACCAACGAGCGTCTGCGCGATTGACAACCCGCGGGGGCTGGGGAGAATAGTGCTGGGGAGTAGCCTCCCCCCTCCAGGAGACCGATGCAAAAAAAAGATACCGACCTGCATGCCCCGCTGAAGAAGCTCTTCGGCTTCGACACCTTCCGGGAGAACCAGAAAGAGATCATCGAGTCCATCCTCGGCGGCCGGGACGCCTTCGTGGTGATGCCCACGGGAGGGGGCAAGTCCCTCTGCTACCAGCTCCCCTCCCACCTTCTTCCCGGCTGCTGCGTCGTCATCAGCCCCCTCATCTCGCTCATGAAGGACCAGGTGGACGGGGCCCGCGAGAACGGCCTGCGCGCGGCCTTCATGAACTCTTCGCAGACGGCGGCCGAAAGACGCGCCGTTACGGACGATCTCAACGCGGGCAACCTAAACCTCCTCTACGCGGCCCCGGAGCGCCTCGCCCTCAACTCGTTCCTGGAGAAACTGAAAAAGATCCGCATCAGCCTCTTTGCCGTCGACGAGGCGCACTGCATCTCGGAGTGGGGCCACGAGTTCCGCCCCGACTACCTCTTCCTCTCGAGCCTGAGGGAGCACTTCCCCACCGTGCCCATCACTGCCTTCACCGCCACCGCCACCGAGGAGGTCCAGAGGGACACGGTCCGCAAGCTCCGTCTGCGCGACCCGCTCCAGGTGCGGGCGTCGTTCGACCGGCCCAACCTCGACTACCGCGTCCTGCCGAAAAGCCGCCTCGACGATCAGATCCTCTCCTTCCTGAAAGAGCACCCCGGGGAATCCGGCATCATCTACCGCACCACCAGAAAAGACGTGGAAGCGACCGCCGCCTTCCTCACCGGCCACGGCATCAAGGCCCTCCCCTACCACGCCGGCCTCGGGGACCTGGAGCGGACCCGGAACCAGGAAGCCTTCAACCGGGACGACATCCACGTCGTCGTCGCCACCATCGCCTTCGGCATGGGCATCGACAAATCCAACGTCCGCTTCATCCTTCACGGCGACCTGCCGAAGACCATCGAGAACTACTACCAGGAGACGGGCCGTGCCGGCAGGGACGGTCTGCCCGCCTCGTGCGTCCTCTATTTCAGCCGCGGAGACATCGTGAAGCTGAAGTTCTTCATCAACCAGATCCAGGACCCGGAGCAGCACGGCATCGCCACCGGCAAGCTCAACGCCATGGTGAGCTTCGCCAGCGTCTCGAGGTGCCGCCGTCGACAGCTGCTCGCCTACTTCAGCGAAAGGTACGAGCCGGACAACTGCGAGGCCTGCGACATCTGCTCATCCCCGGACGAGGGAGTGGACGCCACCGGGGACGCCGGGGTTCTCATCAAGGCGGTGGCCGACAGCGGACAAATGTTCGGTGCGGCGCACGTGGTGGACATACTCTGCGGGTCGAACAACAAGAAGATCCGGCAGTACAATCACGATGCGCTCACCACCTACGGCAGCGGCAAGGAGAGGGGCAAGGACTACTGGCGGCAGCTCATCGACGAGCTCATCTCCCGCGACCTGCTCATCAGGGCCAGGGGACAGTACCCGACCCTGAGCGTCGGCCCCGCGGCCGCCGGGCTGGCACTGGGATCGTTGAAGATCTCCATCCGCCCGATCGCGGCGGCACCTGCCAAAAGGGCCCCTTCCCCGGCCAGGCGGGATGCCCGGGACTACGACGGGGACCTCTTCGAGGAACTCCGGGCCCTGCGCAAAACCATCGCGGACAGGCGGAACGTCCCCCCTTTCGTTGTTTTCCACGACAGGACACTCATCGAGATGGCAACCTTCTCCCCCACCACCGAAGAGCAGATGCAGCCCCTCTACGGCATGGGTGAAGTCAAGATGGGCAAGTACGGCGGCGAGTTCCTGGAGGTCATCCGCAGCCACCCCCGCCGGGAAGATCGGATTCCGCGACAGGAACCGAGCCCCCCCGACAAGGACTGGACATCCACCGTGGAGAGGATCAGAACGACGCACCCGAAGGCGTATGCCCCCTGGACGGAAGAGGACGACGCCCAGCTCGAGCGGAGATTCAAAGAGCAGCTCTCGGTAGCGCAGCTCGCCGAACTCTTCGCGAGAAAAGAGGGGGCCATACGCTCCCGGCTTCGGAAGATCGGCCTGACGGGGTAGCCCCGCCGGGGGCGCTTGGAAGGGCCGTCGGGCAACGGGGAACAGATCAGGGCGGGGCGGGTTGAAATCGGTCCAGCCCCGGAATCATTTCAAAATGTCGATCGAGGCTGTAGACCCGGCACTTGTATTCCATGGCGACGGCGGCAAGGACAAGGTCCGGGATGGGAAGTGTGACGCCGCGTCGGAGCAAAGACGAAGAGATCTCCCCGGCCTTGATCCAGACCGATTGTGTCGTCTCAAGCCAGGGAAGAGCGAGGAGGAGATCCTTGACCATGGAAAAATCCTTCCTGCTCCGGCATCCCTGGAGAATCTCCGTCAGGGCGACGCCGGTGATGGCGATGTCGTCGGCATCGATGAGAAAACCCACTGCCCGCTTCTCGGAGGAGTCCGGAAAGTTGAAAAAACTGATCCAGACGGAGGTGTCAGCGATTATCACTGCGGCGCCCTCTTAACGATGTCTGGTGATCGATTTCGACCTTTTCTCTTTTCTCCATGTCGAGGTCTATCCGGACCTTTCCGCTCAGGGCTTTCAGCTTTTCCAGTTTCCGGCGGCGGATCA
>JAUWCW010000228.1 GCA_030609125.1 Candidatus Rokuibacteriota bacterium | reverse complement strand
GAAAATTCCCCGTCATAGTCCTCAAGGATGGAACGCCGCCGGTGGCTCTCGTCAGGGATACGGCGGAGCGTAATCTGATGATCACCGGCTGGCCGCTGCAGAGAGGGCAGTTTCTCGAGATAACCTCGCGGATGCTTTCGGTGGCTCCGAGGAGGGCATTCAGGACACTCATCAGGATCTTCGCTGAGGGGGAGAGTCTGGGTTCGCTTGGGCAGTCGAAGGACTTCAGCCGGTCCGGAGTCGCCTTCAAGGCCGAGCGCACTCTGAAGAGGAGGGAGAAGGTCAGCATATCTTTTTCTCTTCCCGAGGAGAGCACGAGCCTGCGCCTCGGCGCGGAAATCGTGCGTGTGACCCCGGACCAGGCGGAGGGGAACGCTCTCTACGGCGCCCGCTTCACGGCGTTGACGACGGACAAGATAGGCCTCCTCAACAGCTTCATCCTGAGTTGAAGTAGCCGGGGCTACATCTCGCTCTTCAGCTTCATCAACGAGGAAGAGATGTCGTCGGTGTTCAGATAGCGATCACGACGGTCCTTCCTGGTGCACTTGACCACCAGTTCGTCGAGCCAGGGTGGGATGTCGCCGACGATCTCCGCCGGGCGGCCTTCGGCAACGCGCCGGGGAAAGTGGCCTCTCCAGGGCCTTGGGTGTCCCTGCTCGCAAGCGCGGCCACGGTGCGGGCCCTAAGCGAGAAGGCCTGTTTTTATCACAAGCCCTTTGCCGGATGGCAATAGATATCGTTTTGTACTATAAACAACGCACGTAGCGTGTTCTTGATGAGCGGTTAATAGAGCAACAGGGTGAAACTGAAGCGGGGAACAGCCCGGAAAGGGAGGAGAGATGCAGGAGAAGAGGGAAGGAGGCATGAAGAGCGCCCTCGAACTGGCCATGGAGAGGCTTGAGAAGGAAGGCGGAAAGACGGTTTCCCTGTCGGCGGAGCAGAAGCTGGCGCTTCAGGAGATAGAGAAGAACCTGACTGCGAAGATCGCGGAGGTGGAGATACTGGCCGGACAGGGAATTGAAAAGGCCAGAGCCGATGGGGACGTGGAACGGCTCCAGGTCCTGGAGGAACAGAGGGTCAGGGAGACTGGCCGTCTCAGAAGGGCGGCGGAGAGAAAGAAGGAGAAGGTGAGGAAAGGGAAAACGGCTCAGAAGTAAAAGATAGCCGCGTTCCGCCTCCCTCAGGGGAGGACCTCCGAATAGGCCGCGCCGGGGTCGACGCGGTGAACGTAGAGGATCTTCTGAGAAGAGATGTTCTTCTGGTCCCGGGCGAAGAGGGAGATCCGGTTCGAGCCGACCTCGAGAGGGATTTTGAGGGTCACGGAAAATTCCTTGCCACCGTCCCTGTTGCGGACGTAGAAGACTTTCTTTTCCCCGCGGTAGGCGTACACCTCCTTGACAGACTCATCGTCGGAGACGGAAAGGTTCAGGAGGAGACTCTCCTCGTCGGTGCGAACGGGGGGCTCGTCGGTGAGAGAGAACTGGGGAGGAAACCGCACCTGTTTCCTGGCGAAGGGCTCACCGGTCTGAAAAGTGAGGGTGTCGGAGAAGAACTTGCCGTGCTCGCGGTCGGAAAGTGTTATCCGGACCTCAACCTCGCCGTCCGTCTTGGCCTTGAGCAGGACGAAGGAGAGTTCAGTGGTGCGCTTTTCGCCGGGGGCGATGCTCTCGAGCTTCTGGCGGACCTTGTCGAGGTAGAAATTCTCCTTCTCGTCGGCGTGAAGGTTCACTTCCACGGCATCGCTGGCGGCGTCCCCCTGGTTGGTCACCTCCAGGGTGAGCTTGAGGCGCTCCCCCTCGTCAAGAATGCCGTCGCCGCTGCGGGACGGGTCTGCGGTGTTCTCATCCTCCAGGGTGCTGACGTATGCGAAGGAGGGAAGGCGCATGGAGCCGGTGCGGGCCCCTCCCGCGAAAGAGCCGGCTTCGGGTGCTCCGGCGGTTTTCAGCTGCAGGGTGACAGGGTCCCAGCGACTGTCGGCGGACTTGGGAACCTCCACTTCCGCCTTCCAGGAACGCTCTTCGCCGGGGGCGATTTTCCCGAAAGCGAAGTCCAGGTTCTTCAGGAGGGGATTGTCGGAGTCGGTGGTTCCCCACACCTGGTAGACCGGCGCCTCGCCGGTGTTCTTCACGGAAAGCTCCAGGGCTGTCTTGGAGCCCGCCTGGAGGGAGAAGCCTTTGGGGAAGGAAACGGAAAGCTGCGGGTTTGTGTTGGCCTCCTGCGGCGGCGTCCAGTCGATCCCCGCTTCACCGAAGGCCTTGCCGATGACCTTCTTCTCCGCCGTGGCCATGCCGTCTACCACCGCGGCCGCAGCGGCAAGGAGCGAGTCGCGGCGGGAGCCGTCTGCGTCGCCCGGCACGGCCCCGAGAATTTTTCTGGCGAGGCGGATCTCAAACTCCTCTGCCAGGTCGGACCTTTTCTCCTCTGCCGTAGGGGACCGGAACCTGCTGTTCTCTGCCGGGTCGGAGGGTTTGTTCAGATAGCGGATCAAAGAGCCGGCCTCGCGGGTGGCGTTTCCCCACTCGGTAAAGGCGTTCTTGAGAGTCTCCTCGCGCGCGTGGGGCCGGTTGGACCCGAACCGCAGTCTCCCTTCGGCTACCTCCACGGGCTTGACTTGAAGGTCGGGCTGGATGCCGATGGACTGGATGCTCACGTCTCCGGGGGTGAGATAGCTCGAGACTGTCAGGAGCAGCCCCCCGCCGTCCATGAGTTGATAGGCCTGCTGCACCGAGCCCTTGCCGAAAGAGGTTCGGCCGAGAACGATCGCCCTCGAGCCCTGCAGCGCGCCGGCAACGATTTCCGAAGCCGAAGCGCTGCCGCGGTTTATCAGAAGGACCACCGGTTTGCGGGAGAAGGGGGTGTCCGTTGAAGAGGCGTGACGGGCGTGCTTTTTCCCGTCCCGACCGCGGGTTGAGACGATGACCCCTTCGTCAAGGAACCCGTCGGAGACATCTATGGCCTGGGAGAGCAGTCCGCCGGGGTTGTTCCTGAGATCTATGATAACACCCGCTATCTCCTCTGAGTCTTTCTCCTCGATGGCCTTGCGAAGCTCTGAGGAGGTGTTTTCCTGGAAGTTCTTGACGCTCAGGTAAAGGACGGGGGTTTCCCCGTCACCCTTGAGGACAAACTCCTCCACGGTGATGATGTGGATGATCTCCCTGATTATCGGGAAGTCCTTCGGCGTCCCCCATCCCTCGCGGCCTATGGTGAGGGTGACCTTGGAGCCGGGCTCGCCCCGCATCTTGCTCACAGCGACGTCGGTGCTCATGTTGGTGGTGGGCTCTCCGTCTATAAGAACAATCCTGTCTCCGCTGCGAAGACCCGCCCGGTCGGCGGGAGTGTCGGGTATGGGGGATATGATCGTCACATCGCCTTCGTGAATGCCGAAGGTGAAGCCGATGCCGCCGAAACTGCCGCTGGTACGGACCTTGAAGTCGTTGTAATGCTTCTGGCCGAAAACGTTGGAGTGAGGGTCGAGCTCCGAGAGGGCGCCGTTGAGGGTCATGTAGCGGATCATCTCCGCGTCCGAAATGTCCTTGAGCCGGGGAGAGGCGAAGGCGAGAATGTCTTCCAGAAGGGTGGCGGAGGCCCTGTAGGAGAGTTCCTCCCCGGTGGTGAAGCTGCGCGTTTCCTCGTCCACGCTTACCGTCAGGTTCCCCGCGTCCTCATCCCAGTCGATGAGGATCTCGGGATAGCGCGTCTCGAGGGACTTGAAGGCGCCCCGGAGGAGGTTCTCCGGACGTGCCCGCTCGGCATCGACGTATTTCCAGTCAACGTACTGGAAAACCTGATGAGTCAGGGAAGGAGGGGAGAAATATCGGCCCGAATCCAGCGGGAATCCCGTGGCGGAGAGGCTGAGCAGGGGCAGGAGCGCCAGCGCGAGGGCCGTCGTCAGCGGCCAGCGTGCCCGTAAAGAGAATCGCATTTTTCCCTCCATGTCGTTATTTTCAAGAATTTTAGATGCTTGAAATGGTGACTTGGTTCCATCTTTTGCCGACAAGGGTACTTCAGAAGGGACTCGGCATCAAGCAATTCCGCCGGCACAGCCCCTTTCCCGTTTGCGGAACCATGGTGCCGCACCTTCGGTATGTGTAAAAAAACTCACAAAATCGGGCTGTTCCTTGACAACGGAAGGCCTTTTTGCTACCAAGGCTG
>JAUWCW010000243.1 GCA_030609125.1 Candidatus Rokuibacteriota bacterium | reverse complement strand
GCCCTTTTGAGAATTGAAAATGGAGCCTTGAACTGATAAACCATTCCTTGAGAATCGCACCGGAATAAAGGAGGACCGAAAAGCGATGACTGTTCCCATAACGATTACCGGGAGACACATGGAGGTGAGCGACGCCCTTCGGGATCACACGGTCGAGAAGATGAATCGCGCCTGCCGTCTCCTCGACAAGATCTCTTCGGCCCACATCACCTTCTCGGTGGAGAAGTACCGTCACATCATCGAGGTCATCATCCAGGTTCACGGCCAGACCATCCGGGGCAAGGAGGAGACGGGAGACATGTACTCCTCCGTCGACCAGGTGATGGACAAGATCGAGTCCCAGGTCAAGCGCCTGAAGGAGAAGATCAAGGCCAAGAAACGTCACGAGGAGAAGGAGTCCGCTGCCTTCGAGGAGGAAGCCGAAGCCGGTATTCCCCGTGTTATCGAAAGCGGCGCCTTCGCCCCCAAGCCGCTGAACATAGATGACGCCGTGGAGGAGCTCCAGGCCTCGCCGTGGCTCTTTCTGACCTTTCGCAACGCCAGAACCAACGAGGTCAACGTCCTGTACAAGAGGGATGACGGCAACTTCGGCCTGATCCAGCCCCTCTGAGAGGGGGCTATTCTCCATGAGACTCGCCGAGTTTCTCTAGCCGGAGACGATCGAGGACAATCTAAAGGCCCGCAGCGGCGGGGAGGTCCTTTCGGAGCTTGCCGGGCTGCTCTTTCGCGGCGGCCAGGTGCCGGAGGAGACGGACCTGGTGCAGATCCTCAAGAACCGGGAGGAACTGGGGAGCACGGGCCTTGGTGACGGCGTGGCCATACCCCACGTCTACCTGCAAAACATCTCCACCCCTCAGGCCGCCGTCGGCCGGTCCGTCGAGGGGGTGGATTTCAACGCCATCGACGGCAGGCCGGTACACATCTTTTTTCTTCTTGTGACGCCCGAGACCTCCAAGGGCGACCACCTCAAGGCGCTGGCACGCATATCGCGGCTGCTCAGAAAACCCGATTTCCGGAGTTCCCTGATGAAGGCCTCCGGCCGAGAGGAGATGCAGAGGATAATTGTTGAAGAGGACGAAAAAGAGTAAGGCCCTCCCTGCCGGCGGAAAGCAGCCGAAGGCGAAGAGCGCTCGAAAGACGAGCGTCCATGGCGTTCTGCTGGAAGTCTCGGGCGTGGGGATTCTCATCATCGGCCCCAGCGGGATCGGCAAGAGCGAGTCCGCGCTGGATCTGGTGACCCGAGGGCACCGCCTCATTGCAGATGACATGATCGTTGTCGAGCGCTCGGGGGAGAGCCTCATGGGGCGCGGAGGGGACCACGCCGGCTCGCACATGGAGATCCGCGGCCTGGGGATCATAAACGTCAGGGACCTTTTCGGCGTGGCGTCCGTCCTGGAGTACAAGTCCATTGATCTTGTGGTCGACCTCCGGGAATGGGACACCCTGCAGGAGTGCGACCGCCTGGGGCTGGATGAGGAGCACTACGAACTGCTCGGACTGCGGCTGCCCTACCTGCGCATCCCCGTAAGCCACGGACGGAACATGGCGGTAATTCTCGAGGTGGCCGCCCGCAACTACCTGCTCAAGGCGGGAGGCCGCTTCACCGCTCGCGAGTTCGAACGGGCCCTCTCCGGCCGGCTCGCCGATGCGAAAGAAGCGGCAGGGCCCCGGCGGGGAAAGAAACAATGAGCGACCGCCCCGAACTCATCGTCATCAGCGGCCTTTCGGGGTCGGGCAAGAGCACGGCAGTGAAGATTTTCGAGGACCTTGGGGCCTACTGCGTGGACAACCTGCCGACGGCCCTGCTCCCGAAGATGCTGGATCTTTTCAGGGAAAGCACCATGGACCTGAAACTTGTGGTCCTGGGAATGGACATCAGGGAGAGGAGTTTTCTCGACACCTTCCCGGAAGTTTTTCGAGGCATCAGGGCCCGGGGGACACCCATCCGGCTTCTCTTTCTCACTGCCTCCGAGGATGTGCTCGTCCGCCGCTACAGCGAAACACGGCGGGTCCACCCCCTGGGAAGCACGGGGTCGCTTCTGGACGCGATCCGCAGGGAGAAAGAGGAAATGGAACCCCTGGCGAAGCTGGCTGATCAGGTCATCGACACGAGCGCCATGAACCTGCGCGAACTCCGGGAAGAGATACGCGTCATCTGCGACGAGACCCGGTCGGCGGAGGAACTCTCACTCACCCTCCTCTCCTTCGGGTACAAGTACGGCCTGCCTTTCGATACGGACCTGGTTTTCGACGTGCGCTTTCTGCCCAACCCGTTCTTCGTCTCCAGATTGAAGCACCAGACGGGCCTTGACGACCCGGTTCGGGATTTTGTTCTTAGCAAACCGGAGACGAAGTCCTTTCTGAAGGAGTACTTCCGGTTTCTGCTGTACCTAATCCCCCGCTACCGTTTGGAGGGAAGGGCCTACGTGACCATCGGCATCGGATGCACCGGTGGAAGGCACCGGTCGGTGGTCATCGCCCGGGAGACGGCCGATTTTCTCGAGAAGCAGGGCTTCTCCGTCACCGTGCGGAACCGCGACGTGCAGGGAGAATGAGAATTTTCATAGAAACTCCAGGAGGGTAGTATCATGACAGGTATCGTTCTGGCCACACACGGGAGCCTCGGAGAGGCACTGGTGCACTCCATGAATATCATCCTCGGCGAACAGGCCCAGGTGGAAGCCCTTTCACTCATGGTGGAGGACGACATCGGAGATGCCAACAGCAGGCTCAGGAAAGCCGTTGAGACCGTTGACGACGGCGACGGCGTTCTGATCCTGACGGACATGCTGGGCGGCACGCCGTCAAACCTCTCCCTGGCGCTCCTCGGTCAACCGGGGGTGGAGGTGATTTCCGGGGTCAACCTGCCCATGCTGCTCAAGGCCACCCAGAGCCGTCAGCAGCACGACCTGCGAGGAACCGCCTCCCGGGTGAAAGAACACGGCCGAAGCAGCATTGTCATGGCCCGGGAGATTCTCGAAAACGGCAAGGGGGGGGCGAAGGAGGCATGATTTCCCTGGTGCGTGTCGACGACCGGCTCATTCACGGGCAGGTAACCGTCGGCTGGGCTCCGTATCTGAACGCGACCCGGATCATCGTTGTCAGCGACCGTCTGGCGGCCGACCCCGTTCTCACCTCCATCGTGAAGGCGGGGGGGACGGCGGCCCTGCAGGTCGACGTGGTGGGCATCGAGGAAGCGGCCCGTCTCTTCGACGTGGGAGAGTTCGAATCAGGCCGGGTCATCCTTCTTCTCGAGAGCATGGGCGACGTCCGCCGGGCTCTCGAGGCAGGCCTCTGCTTCACCTCCCTCAACCTCGGCGGACTGCGTGGAAGCGGAGAGGGTCTTCGCGTCACCGACGCCGTCTTTCTCTCGCCGGCGGACCGTGATGTTCTCCGGGATCTGCGTCTGATGGAGATTGTCGTCGAGGTGCGTCTCATGCCCGGGGACCGCCCGAGTTACCTTCCCGAGAGAGCGGGGGGGGAATGACGGACCCTCTCCTCATAACCGGGGTTTCTCTGGCCATCGCCTTCATCTGTCTGGACCAGACGGCGGCGGGTCAGGTCATGATCTCCCAGCCCCTGGTGGGGGGCTGGCTTCTGGGAGCCCTCCTGGGCGTGCCCATGGAGGGGCTGGCGGCCGGAGCGCTGCTGCAGTTTCTCTGCCTCACGGAGATGACGCTGGGGGCGAGTATTCCCCCGGACAGCTCTCTGGCGGCTCTCGTCGGAACCGCCCTCTACCTCACCGCCGCGAGGCCCCCCCAGTGGACAGACGCCGCCTTTCTGGGAGCGGTGGTGGTCCTCTTTTTCCCCCTCGCCTGGCTGGCCCGCAGCCTTGACGTCGTGGTGCGCCGGGTGAACCGCCGCTGGACGGCGGCGGCTTCGGCGTTGATCGACGACGGCCGCTACGGGGCGGCCCAGATGGCGGCGCTTGGCGGCATCCCCCTCTTCTTCG
>JAUWCW010000006.1 GCA_030609125.1 Candidatus Rokuibacteriota bacterium | reverse complement strand
GGCCCGTCCTGATGCCGCTCCCTGCGGCGGGGATGATAACGGCGGCACGCATCAGCTTCCGGAACCGCCGGGCTGAGGGTCTGGGACGGAGGCTTCGAAGGCGCTGTTCTCCTTCATCTGGGTGAATATCATTCGTCCGGCCGTTGTCTGAAGTACGCTGGTAACGCTCACTTCCACGTGCCTGCCGATAAACCTCCTCGCGTTGTCCACCACGACCATGGTGCCGTCGTCGAGGTAGGCAACGCCCTGATTGGCCTCCTTCCCCTCCCGGAGAATGTGGACATTCATAAGCTCTCCCGGAAGGACGACGGGCTTGAGAGCGTTGGTCAGGAGATTGATGTTCAGAACCGGGACCCCGTTGAGCTCGGCGACCTTGTTGAGATTGAAATCGTTTGTAATGATCTTGCCATTGAGTTTTCTGGCCAGCTCGATCAGTTTTGCGTCCACCTCCCGGATCTTGGGGAAGTCCTGGTCGGAAATGTTCACGGTCAGGTTCGGTTTTTTCTGCATCGCCTGCAATATGTCCAGCCCCCGGCGGCCGCGGTTTCTCTTCAGGGAATCGGGAGAGTCGGCGATGTACTGCAGTTCCCGCAGTACGAACTGGGGCACGATGAAGGCGCCCTCTATGAAGCCCGTGTCGCAGATGTCCGCTATGCGCCCGTCAATGATTACGCTGGTGTCGAGGATCTTGTCGTTGCTCCCTCCTGAGCTCTTCTTCCTGAAGGGCTCAGCCACGTCCTCCAGGGAGAATTCCTCCCCCTTCCGTGCTCCCAGGATGACGCCGCAGTAGGCGAGACCGAGGCCGGCAAAGAATTGGACGAAAATGAAAGCGGGGAATTCCCGAACACTCCGGGGAACCGCGGAGACTGCCACGGCCATGACCAGCAGTCCGGCGAAGAGGCCCGCCACGGCGCCCAGGAGAACCCTGGCGGGCAGCTTTTTCAGCCTCCGGGAAGTGGCGTCGAAGATAAGCCCGATAACGACACCGGCCAGGAAGCCCGCTCCGCCCAGGACGGGATTGGAGAAGAGGCGGTGGAAAAGTGCGAAACCGACGGAGCCGCTGAGTGCGAGAACAAGAAAAAGCCATAGAAAATACATAATTCCCTACCTCCACAGATAATGTGCCTGCCACAGATGAATGAGTGATAATGATAGACTTTGCGGCTGAAATGGTCAAGATGAGCCTTTTCCGGGACTGAGACGGGCGGGGTTCCTCCCCGGGGGGGCAGACAAGCCCTAAGTATCTATCAATACTGTATTTTGTCATTGACGGCATGATGAAAAAGCCTACAATACCTCAGAGGCGGAGAATGATGACGACCAACAGGACCCTCAGTTCCATTACGGGAGAAGAATACGGACGAATCAGGGACTATCTCACCGTAAAGACCGGGCTTGTCCTCAAGGAGGACAAGCGGGAGGAACTCGTTGCCCTGGTCGGCGAGCGCATGGCCCGGAGGAACCCCCCGCCGGACTTCCCCAAGTACTTCAGCCTCCTGCAGGCGGAAGGGGAGGCGGGAAGCGAGCTGAGGCACCTGGTGAACCGCCTCACCGTGGGGGAGACCCATTTCTTCCGCAATCGTCCGCAGTTCGACGCCCTGCGGACCAGGATTCTGCCGGACCTGATCGGGCGGGCCCGGGAGAAGGGACGGCGTCTCAGGATCTGGAGCGCCGGCTGCTCGACCGGCGAGGAGCCGTATTCGATCGCCATGCTTCTGCTGGAGCTCCTTCCGGACATCGCCGACTGGGCGGTCACCATTCTGGCCACCGACATCAACGTCAAGTCCCTCGATACCGCCCGGGAAGGGCATTACAGGAACTGGTCGTTCCGGGAGGTGGAGGACTACTACCGGCGTCGCTTCTTTGTGGAGGAAGACAAGGGGTGGCGGCTGGCGCCGGAGCTGTGCCGGATGGTGACGTTCCGGTACCTGAACCTGGCGGAGGACATATACCCGGCGGTGGTGAACAGGACGGACGAACTGGACCTGGTTATCTGCCGCAACGTGATGATCTATTTCAACGTCGACCTCAGTCGCGAGACAACGCGCCGTTTCTACGGGTGCCTCAAGGACGGGGGGTACCTTCTCGTGGGCCACACAGAGCACAGTGAAATGGTCTACAGCCGCTTTCGGAGGCATATGCTCGGCTCCGCCATCGTTTACAGAAAGGAAACGGCTGGCGGATATTGGGAGAACGGGCTCAAACTGCTTTTTCGCGGAAGCGGAAAGCCGGAACCCGGCACGGTTGTTCACGACCAGACGCGAAAGCGCAGGAAGACAGGCATCCAGAGACCCTCTGATACGGAGGAGACGGTGCGGTTCGAGGAGGCGGTCGAGCACTACCGGGAGATGCGGCTCGACGAAGCGATGGCGAGTTTCGAGGCAATTCTCGAGATGAACCCCGCCAACGAAAGGGCGCGCTACATGCTGGCGCTCATTGCGGCCAATTGCGGAAAGATCGACAAGGCGGAGGGCGAAGTCCGGAATATTCTGGAGAAAAATCCCCTCCATCTCGAGGCCACCTACCTGACGTCCCTGATCTGCCGCGTCAAGGGAGACCGCGACGGTGAGCTCTCGGCACTGAAAAGGACCGTGTATGTCAACCGGGCGTTCGTTCTCGGCCATTTCCAGATGGGCGTGTTCTATCTCAGGGAGGGGAAGGAGCACCTGGCGGGGCGCTCCTTCGTCAACGTCGTGGAGATCCTGAAAGGGAGGGACCAGGGGGATTACGTCAGCGGAGTGGACGGACTCACGGTCGGGAGGCTGCGCAAGACGGTTCTGGCGATGATGCCCGGTCCCGTTCCGGAGGAGTTCGGCCATGAGTGATCAGCAAGGCGGCGGAAACCTCGGAAGCCCGGACCAGAGCGAGGTCTGGCAGGAAATCCACCGCCGGATAGATGAACTCTCCCGGGAGGTGTCGGGGGAGATGACCGAAGAGGAACTTCACGACCTCTGGTATCGGAGAGCCCTCGAACTGAGCCGCGTGCCGGCTCAGGAGGGGCAAGGGAGCGACAGCCTGAAGATGGTTACCTTCAGGCTGGGATCGGACCGGTACGGAGTCGGTATAGACATGGTGAGCGAGATCCAGAGAGCGGGCCGCATCACCCCCGTCCCGACGGCGCCGGACTTCGTGGCGGGCGTTATGAACCTGAGGGGCAATATCCTTTCCGTGGTGGACATCCGGGTTTTCTTCGGGCTGCCGAAGGTCGTTATGAGCGAGAAGACACGCATTCTCGTCGTCGAGGGCGAGGGATTGAGGATAGGGGTGCTGGTGGACATGGTTGACGAAATAACCGACGTGAGGGAGGAGGGTATCAAGCCGCCCCTTTCCCTTGACAAGGGCATAGCCGAAGATTACATACGGGGCATCGCCACGCGCCGAGGAGAGATGCTGATTGTTGTCGAACTGGAGAAGATCCTGAAGAACCCCCGCCTTGTCGTCGAAGAGAACGTCTGAGGACGAGGGGAGAGACCGGGACGGGAGAAGAGGAGGGAGTAATGGGGCGAGATGTCAAACTGGGACCGAAGGTCCTGATCTTCATCGGGGTGAGCCTCGTCGTCATCCTCGGCATATCGTTTGCCCTGATGCTGAAGCAGCAGGAGAGAGAAGCCCTGGAGAGGACGTCGCATCTCATGGAGCACGTCGGCCGAACCGTTTCGGCGAGCATGGAGAGGGCCATGCGGAGCGGCGATACGGAGAGTATCCAGAGGCTCGTGGAGGAGGTCGCCGGTTCGGACTTCGAAAGCATTCGCATCATGAACTGGAACAAGGTCATTACCCAGAGCGCCCGGATTGCCGAGGTCGGCTCCGGGACGAGCGACCACCTGGTGGAGAAGGTCTTCTCCACCGCCGTTCCCGAGACGGTGCGGGAGACGGTGGACGGCAAGATGGTGCTCCGGCAGGTGGTCCCCCTGATCAACTCCGAGGCCTGCATGCACTGTCACGACGAGGTCGCGGTGGGGGCGATACTGGGCGCCATGGATCTTCGGCTCGACATCGAAGACCTGCGGCGTGACGTCGCCGCGGCCACCAACCGCATGGTGTGGTGGGGGATTATCATTGTCGTCGTCGTCGGCGTCTCGCTCTTTTTCCTCCTGCAGTACCTGGTGCTCGGCCCCATCGTGGAGCTTTCTCACGGGGCCACGGAGGTGGCGGCGGGGAACACCTCCGTGAAGGTGCCCGTCAGGAGCGGGGACGAGATAGGTCTGCTCGCCAGGGCCTTCAACCAGATGATCGTCAACCTCAACGACGCCATGGAGAGAAGCAGCAGCATCATCAGGGGCATCTCGGACCCGATGCTGGCCATCGACATGCAGGGAACGGTGACCTTCATGAACGAGGCCGCCGAGGAGCTGACCGAGACCTCCCGTGACGAGGCGCTGGGGAAGTTCACCTGCAGGGACCTGATGGCGTGCGAGAGGTGCCGCGACGAGGGCTGCTCGCTCCTCGGCCTTGTCAAGGGAGGGGAGGAGCGCGGTGGTGAGAGCCTGACCATAAGAACCAAGAGCGGGAAGCTCGTACCCGTTATCACCAGCACCTCGGTGCTGAAGGACTCGGCGGGCGAGGTTCTGGGAGCGATCGGGATCTTTCGCGACGTCTCGCAGCAGGTCAAGGCGGAGCGGGAGCTGGCGGAAAAGACGAACTGGTCCGAGTCGGTGGTGAGGGCGATCGCCGATCCCATGTACACCATGGATCGGGAAAAGAAGATCACCTACATCAACGACGCCGCCGCCGCCCTGGTCGGTTTTGCCCCCGACGAGGCGGTGGGAAAGCGGTGCGACGAGGTCTTCCGCGGGGAGTTCTGCCGCACCTCCTGCCTCTACGACCAGGTGCTGGAATCGGGAGACATGGTCCACGGCGTGGAGCGCGAGATTCTCACCAGGCGGGATGAACGCATTATCACCCGGGCCAGCGGCGCCGTTCTCATGACGGCGGGCAACGAGATAGCGGGCTTCCTGGAGATCATGACCGACGTAACGGAAGAGAAGAAAAACATGAGCAACCTGCTGGAGGTGCTCAAACACGTTCAGGACGCCTCCAGCCAGACGCTGAACATCTCGGGTGAGATTCTGCAGAACACGGAAGAGCAGAAGAAGAGCATCTCCGAGCAGTCGTCATCGGTGAAGGAAGTGGCCACGACCATCGAAGAACTGGACATAACGTCCCAGCAGACGGCGGAGAAGGCCGACGCGGTGGTGGCGTCCGCGCAGAAGTCGGTGGAAGTGTCCAGGGAGGGCCAGGCGGCGATCAACGAAGAGATCGAGACCATGCAGCTCATTCGGGAGAAGGTTGAGGCGATAGCCCAGCAGATCCTGGAGCTCTCGCAGCAGGCCCAGCAGATCGGGACCATCGTGACCGCCGTCAGCGACATAGCGGACCAGACGAACCTGCTCGCCCTCAACGCGGCCATCGAGGCGGCGCGTGCCGGCGAGCACGGCAAGGGATTTGCCGTGGTGGCGGTGGAGGTCAAGAAGCTGGCCGAACAGAGCCAGCGGGCGACGGCCCGCATCGCCGAGCTGGTCAATGAGATCCAGAAAGCGACCCGGGCCAGCGTGGTGGCAACGGAGGAAGGGGCCAGAGGGGTGGAGCAGGGGGTGAGGCTGGCTCTCAAGGGCGGCGAAACGATCGAAAGCGTCATGCGGACGATTTCCGACACCGCCGATGCGGTTCAGCAGATAGCCTCCATCGCGAAGCAGCAGTCGGTGGGTATCCAGCAGGTATCGATTGCGATGTCGAGCATCAACGCCGGCATGAAGCAGACCACCTCCAGCGCTGAGAGCCTGCAGAACGTGGCGGAAGGCTTCAACGAGCTGGCCATGGCGCTGCGCAACGTGGCCCGGAAGTACGACATCTGAGGGCGGGGGTGAGAGGATGACCATGGCGGGCCCGGAAAGAGCGGTACGAGGGGCACAGACCGGCTGGGCGGGGTGGGTCTTCAGCTCCTGGACGGGCAGGGGCCTGCTGGCGCTGCTGGCCATCATCTGTATCCTCTCCTTCGCCGTTCTCAGAGAAGACAATCGGATCAAGGAGGCCGCTTCAGGCATCGTTGCGTCCCAGAGGCTTTCGGTGCTGAGCGAGGTGGCGGGCAACTCCGTGGGCCGGCTTGCCCGGCACATGTCGTGCGGTCCGGTAAGGGAGGGCGGCGATGCCGGCCTGCGCATCGGAGAGGCCCGGGCGGCGCTGGAAGAGATGCGGGCCCTCCCCCACTACCGGTTGCGGAAAGATGTGGACCCCCTCCTGAACCTCCTGGATGAAGCGGAAACGAACCTCTCTTCCGGAGAAGACCTATTGCGGCTCGTGGCCGCCCTCGATTACCAGCTGGGTGTGCTGAAGGAGACGGTGAGGGAGAAGGAAGTGGCGCGGCTCTCGGAGCGGGGGCGCGAGGTGGAGGATGCCATTGCCTCCCGCACGCAGCTGATCACCTCCGCGGTGATGGTCGCCTTCCTGGCGTTCCTCTTGCCGGCGTGGATGGCGTGGGCGGGAAAAGAAAAACTGAGACAGCAGATAGAGGATCTGGCGGACGGAAGATACGGGAAGCCGGCGGCGGTGGAAAAGTGGGTCGAGCATGGGGACCTGCTGAAGGCGATGAACGGGGTCTCCCGCTCTCTTGCCGAGGGAGAAAGAGAACGCCTGGAGACGAAGAGCAGGCAGGAGAAGATCCTCCGTCAGCTGCATCTCTCGCTCGAGGCGATGGCCAGGGGTAACTACACCCGTTTGTTTCAGCCCGACGGCGACGAAGGATGGATGAGGGCGGCCAAAGCCCTCAACGCGCACATGGAAGCCCTGAAGGAAGCCCGGGAGAAGCTTCTCCGGCAGGAGGAAGGGCGCAAAGACACCATCGCCGTGCCGAAGGACTCTTTCTTCCTCCTCGAGAGACTTCTGGCGGACAAGGGCAGGGGGCTCGAGAAGGTTGTGAAGGAATTCCCCCCGGAGAGTCCCCTCCGTGGATTCGCCGTCGAACTGGCGGAACTGGTGGGGGGACAGCGGGAGGTGTTAAGCAGCATAGAAGAGCGCATCGGCGGGATCATGGAGATCTCCAACGCGGTGGTGAACTCCGTGGTGGAAAGAGAGAACGATCTGGAGAGAGAATACGAGTTTATCCATGAGACGTCTTCGACGGTGGATGAAGTTTCGGTGGCGGCGAAACAGTCCTCCCAGATGGTCGAACACGTCTTTGAGGCCTCCCAGAAGGCGATGGATACCGCCGAGGAAGGGCGGGGCCTGGTGAACCAGTCCATCGAGGGGATGAACCTCATCGCCGACCAGGTGAACACCATTGCCCACAACATCCTCGGTCTTTCGAAGAAATCGCAGGAGATAGGCAATATCGTGAGGGTCGTGGGAGAGGTGTCGAAACAGACAAACCTGCTGGCCCTGAACGCGGCCATCGAAGCGGCGGGGGCGGGAGAGCACGGGAAGGGCTTTGCGGTGGTGGCGAAGGAAATCCGCGGGCTCGCCGTCAAGAGCTCGCGGTCCACCCAGGATATCGAAAAGCTCATTCAGGAAATGCAGGACGCCACCAACACGGCTGTCATGTCGGCCGAGGAAGGCTCGAAGAGCGTCCAGGCCGGGGTCCGTGTCATCAATTCTCTCAACGCCTCCTTCGGGCATATCCTGGAAGGGTTCCAGGAGGTGGTGGAGTCGGCGCAGCAGATCTCAATCGCGTCGCGGGAGCAGACCACCGGGGCCCGCCAGGTTGCGGCCTCCATCGGGAGCATTGACAAGATGATGCTCACGAGCCTGCGGGAGCTGCAGAAGCTGAAAGAGCACCTGGAAAACTACCGGCGGCTGGCACAGGATTTCGAGCGGTTCGTGAGCGGGCGGCCCGGAAAGCCGTAGAAGAAACCATGAGCTTCGATCCCGAAGAACTCCAGGAAATCCTCTCCATTTACAAGGCGGAAAGCGAAGAGCACCTGCAGAGGCTGAACGAGTGCCTGCTGGTCATGGAAAAGGATCCCCTGAGACCCGAACTCCTCGAAGAGGTCTTCCGCGAGGCTCACAGTCTCAAAGGTTCCGCCCGCATGATCGGCTTTCACGCCGTGGAAAGACTAGCCCACAGCCTCGAGGACATCTTCGCCGCGGTGAGGAAGAAGGAACTGACCCTGGAGGGGAGGACGTTCGACGTTATTTTCGAGACCCTCGATGCAGTGCAGAGGGTGACGGAGAGCTGGCTCGCCGATCCCGAGGGCGACGTCGAGGATATCGATGACCTGGTGGAGCGCATGGGCCTGGCGGGCAAGGAGGAGACACCGAAGAGGGAGCAGGCGGAAGGGAAGACTTCGGAGAAGAGGGTGCGGAGGAAAGAGGGGAAAGCCCCCGGGCCGGAGGGTGCGGAGCCGGGAATGATTAGAGGCCGCCGCGGGAAAAAGGAAACATCCGAGCGGGAAGGGGTACGGTTCGAGGTTGAGGAAACGATACGGGTGACGACGCACAAGCTCGACGACCTGATGAACCGGATCGGGGAAATTCTGGTCACCAAAATCAAGTTCGACCAGAGGCTGTCCGAGGTCCGGCGGCTTGGAAGCGAGCTCGACGACATCCGCAGGGCGTGGGGAAACCTGCAGAGACAGATGGAGCTCCCGGATGTACCCCGCTCGGAAGAGGCCATGGAGAGGCTGATCGAATCGCGGACGGAGACGGGGAGAAAGATAGCGAGGCTCCATGAAGGCTTCGCGGCCTTTCTCACGAGCTTCAACGAGGACAGCCTGCGGATGACCCTCATATCGAGTGAGCTCCAGGAGTCGATCAACAGGGTGAGGATGCTGCCCCTGTCGGCGCTTTTCAATACCTTCCCCCGTCTTCTGCGCGATATCGCCAGGGGCGAGGGGAAGGAGGTGGAGCTCAAGGTGGAGGGTGGCGGAATACAGCTTGACAAAAGGATACTCGAGCAGCTGAAGGACCCGATGATGCACATTCTCCGCAACGCTCTCGACCACGGAATCGAGACACCCGCGGAGCGACAGGCGGCGGGCAAGGCGGCGGCGGGAATCATTCGGCTGTCAGCCACCCAGAGGGCGAACAGCGTGCTCATTGAAATAACCGACGACGGAGCGGGTATCGAGCTCGGGAAGCTGAAATCCATCGCGCTCAGAAGGGGCTATGCCACGGAGGAGAGCCTGGGCGAAATGACGGACCAGCAGATCATGGCCATGGTGTTCCAGCCCGGGTTCTCCACGAAAGGGATCATCACCGACCTCTCGGGCCGGGGAGTCGGGCTGGACGTGGTTTACAGCGCCATCGAAATGCTGAAGGGGACTATTGCGCTGTCCTCGGAATGCGGCAAGGGGTCGCGTTTCTCCATCAAGCTCCCCGTCTCTCTCGCCACCTCCCAGGCCCTGCTGGTGCGCGTGCAGGATCAGGTTTTCGCCATCCCCCTGACGGCGGTGGACAACATCACCGAGATCGGCCTCGCCGAGGTGATGACGGTGGAGTCGAGGGAGGCGATCCTGGTGGAAGGCATGCCCACCGCCCTGGTAAGGCTTCACGACGTCCTCTCGCTGCCCGACGACGGCATACAGCTCGGGGAGGGTGACAGGGCGCCGGTGGTGGTGCTGGGGTCGGCGGAGGAGCGGGTGGCGGCCATCGTCACGGAGGTGCTGGGCGAGAAAGAGATCGTCGTCAAGGGGCTGGGACCGCAGCTGCGCAGGGTGAGGAACATTTCCGGGGGCACCATCCTCGGCGACGGGAGCGTGGTGCTCATTCTCAACGTCTTCGATCTGATAAAGTCCTCCCGGAAAGTCAGGGGCCTGTGGGTCAAGGGGGAGAGGGAAAAAGGGGAAGGCGCCCGGAGGAGGCCGGAGATCCTGGTGGTGGACGACTCCGTGACCACCCGCGTGCTGGAGAAGAACATTCTCGAGGGGAGCGGCTACAAGGTCACCCTCGCCGTTGACGGCAGAGACGCTCTGGAAAAAGCGAGGGAGAAAGAATTCGATCTTGTCGTCTCCGACGTGCAGATGCCGAGGATGGGCGGTTTCGAGCTGACGGAGCAGCTGCGGAGCGAGGAACGCTTCCGGGATCTGCCGGTCATTCTCGTCACGTCCCTGGATTCGGAAGAGGACAAGAAGAAAGGGATCGAGGCCGGAGCCGACGCCTATATCACCAAGGGAGCCTTCGAGCAGGGGAGCCTTCTGGCGACCATCAAGCAACTGCTGTGAGGGTGGGAAGAGGGGACCGTGATGGTGCGGGGGCAGGGTGAAAAATAAGAAGATTTCAGTGGTCATAGCGGAAGATTCCATTTTCACGCAGAAGATGCTGGCCAGGATGCTTGAGTCGGACCCGGACATCGAAGTGGTCGGTGTGGCGAAGAACGGCCGGGAAGCGGTTGAAATGGTAGGCAACCTGAAACCCGATATCGTGACCATGGACATCAGGATGCCGGTCCTGGACGGTTTCCAGGCCACGCGGCGCATTATGGCGGAGACGCCGACACCGATTCTCGTCATCAGCTCTTCCGTCAGCAGCGACGACCTGAAGATCTCCTTCAACGCGATCCAGGCAGGCGCCCTCGAGATAATTGAGAAGCCGCAGGGAAGCCTGCAATCGGACTACCGGGAGATTGGCGCGGAGATCATACGGCGTGTTAAGATGATCTCTGAAATAAAGGTCTTCCGGCACCTTTCCCCCCGGCTCAGGGCGGCCACCCCACGGCCGGTGGGGAGAATGACCGGCGGACCCGGCGAATTGATAGTCGCGGTGGGAGCTTCAACGGGCGGTCCGTCGGCGCTGCACACGCTCCTGCGGGAAGTTCCTGAAGATATCGCGGCGGGGATTTTCGTGACCCAGCACATCTCGGAGGGCTTCGGGGCCGGATGCGTGGAGTGGCTGAACAGAAGCGCATCCGTGAAGGTCAAGATTGCCGAGGACCAGGAGCAGATCGAGAAGGGAGTGGTCTATTTCGCGCCCGACAGGGGGCTGCTGGAGGTTCACGGGCGGCGGCGGATAGGAATCCGCAGAGCCACGACCACGGACGAGAGACTGAACATTGACGGCATGATGAAATCCGTGGCGATGAACTTCGGAAGCAAGGCCGTGGGGATACTCCTGACGGGGATGGGCAGCGACGGAGTTCAGGGGCTGCGGAGCATCAAAGAGAGGGGAGGGCGGACCATCGTCCAGGATGAGGAGACGAGCATTATCTTCGGGATGCCCAGGGCCGCCATCGAGGCCGGGGTGGCCGATCAGGTACTGCCTCTCGGGGAGATCCTTCCGGCTGTCATGAAGCTGCTGGCGGTGGGCACGTGAGCGGGGGAAAGGTGAAAATCCTTCTCGCCGAGGACACGCCGACGCAGGCGGCAATGGTGAAGTTCAGCCTGCAGCGGCTGGGTTACGAGGTCGTCCTGGCGAGGGACGGTATCGAGGCCATTGAGAAGACCTACCAGGAAAGACCGGACCTGATCGTTTCGGATGTCATCATGCCCAGGCTCAACGGCTACCAGGTGTGCAGGCTTCTCAAGGACGATCAGCACACGGTGGGCATCCCCGTGGTCCTTCTCACGAGCCTGGACAAGAAGCAGGACATGTTCTGGGGCCTCAAGTCCGGCGCTGACAAGTACATCACCAAGGGCGGCGCCGTCGGGGAGCTTGTGGAAGAGATCAAGAAGTTCCTCGACGAGAGGACGGGAGAAAAGCCGGCCGGGGTGAAGACGGAGACTTCGCCGGAGAAGGCGGGGGGCCTCGGTTTCGACGTCATGGAACGGGTTATCAGGCTTCTGGACCGCAATCTTTTCGAGTCGACGGTAGTCAACGAGATACAGGACCTGGTGAACAGCCTCGACGATTACAGCAAGACCATAGTCAGTGTTCTGGAGATTCTCGGCAAGGTCATCGATTTTGACCCCGGCTGCATCGTCCTGAGCGACGACGAGAGACTGGAGCTTCACACTTTCGTCAACCGCAGTGTGGATGGAGCGTTTCTGGAAAAGCTCGGGACCGAGGCGGGCAGGATTCTTGGCGGGGAAGGGGGCGGACCGCAGGTGATGAAGGAGGAGGTGTACGACCCCGGCGGGCTTCTCGAGGTACCCGGCTCGCACCCGGCGCAGATTGGCTCTTTGAGCTCCAGCAAGCTCTTCACCAAGGGAAAACCGAGCGGCATCATTGCCCTCGCATCGGCGCAGGTAGGGGTTTTCAGCGACCGGACGGAGCAGACCTTCGATATCATCTCCCGCCACGCCAACATCGTTGTCGATTACGCGAGGCTCTATGAGCGGACGAAGCGGCTGTCAATAACCGACGGCCTGACCAAGGTCTACAATCACCGCTATTTTCAGGAGCAGCTGCTGAGGGAGTTCTCCCGCAGCGAGAGGAGCGGCCGGCCCCTGTCCCTGATTCTGCTGGACATCGACCGCTTCAAGCGCTTCAACGACGCCTATGGACATCAGCAGGGTGACATCGTGCTGAAGGAGCTTGCCCGCGTACTGCAGGGGAATATCCGCTCCGGTGATGTGCTGGCCCGGTACGGCGGGGAAGAGTTCGCCATAGTCATGCCGGAAACCGGGGACAGCGTCTGCGGGGAGGTGGCGGAGAGGCTCAGGGCCGCCGTGGAGTCGCATTCCATACCGGGTCAGGACGAGGATCTGAGAGTTACCATCAGCATGGGTGTGGGTTCGTGCCCCCGGGAGGGGATATCCAGTCCGGCGGAGCTGATAAGCGCCGCGGACAGGGCGCTTTACAGAGCGAAGGAAAACGGAAGGAACCGGGTGGAATGCTGAAAGACCGCGGGACGAAGCCTGCAGAGGAAAAGAAGAGGATCGGAGACCTGCTCCTGGAAGCGGGAGTCATTACCGTAGAGCAGCTTCAGGCGGCGCTGGAGGAGAAGGAGGCGAGAGGCGGTCGGCTCTGCTTCAACCTCATCCGTGTGGGAGCGCTGAAAGCGGACGACCTCCTGCAGTTTCTGAGTGAGCAGTTCGGCGTGGCGGCCGTCAACCTCGATCGCTTCCAGGTCGGCAGGGATATCGTCGAACTCGTTCCGCGGGAGTTTGCCGTGAAGGAAAAGGTCGTGCCCCTGCACCTTCTCGACGACACGCTGACGGTGGCCATGGTCGATCCGGGGAGAGGAAACATCGTTGAGAAACTGGGGAGGATCACGGGGATGAAGGTGGATCCCCTCATAGCTCCCGAGGCTTCCCTCGTGAGCGCGCTGGAGAAGTATTACGGCGGCGGCGACGGAGTCCGGGCCGGCGAGGGAGAGGGTGTCCTGCGCCTCGGCGAAGAGAAAGAGGAAAAGCACCTCTACCGCTCCACCCCTCCCCGGGAGGGATACACCACGGAGGACTGGCTCAAGCGCTTCTTTTTGCAGGCCATCAGGAGAAGGTCAAGGGAGATACATCTGGAGCCGACGGTGAAAGGTCTGAGGGCGCGCTTCAGGTCGGGGGGGAAGCTTGCAGAGGGCGAGACGGCCCCGGTTAAGCTGAGGAGGGGAATCGTCGATTACGGCCTCAGCCTGGCCGGAATAGACATCCGGTCGTCTTCGGCGAGCCCCATGGAAGGAAGGCTGAAAGTGGTGGTCCGCAAACGCGCCCTGCCGGTGACCCTCTCGTCCTTCCCGACCATCCACGGGGAAAGGCTCGTCTTCAGGATAATGGACGAGGGACTCATCGGAAGGGGTCTTCAGGAGCTCGGGATGTCCAAGGAGGTCGCTGACGAAGTGGGCCGGGCTCTGAACATGCAGACGGGGGTTTTCTTTGTGAGCGCTCCGCCCGGGCAGGGGAAGAAGACGACCTTTTACAGCCTTCTTGACTCTCTCAGGGAGGAGGAGGGAAGGAACATCATGACCCTCGAGCATCCGGTGCAGTATCCGGTTGCCAATGTCAGCCAGACGCAGGTCTCCTTCGGGCAGGGGGTGGATTTCTACCACGGTCTCAAGTCGCTGCTTCGGCAGAATCCGGACGTTGTCGGGCTTACCGACATCAGGGACTGCCGCACGCTGGAACTGGTTTTCACGGCGGCCCGGCAGTGTCTCGTCATCGGGCTGTGCAGCTTCGGGGACAACAGGCAGGCGTTGGAGTGGATACGGAACTGCGGTGTCAGCCCAACCACGCAGGCCAGCCTGATTCGGGGACTTCTGGTGCAAAGAGTGCTGCCCCGGATCTGCAGCAGCTGCAGGGAAAAGCTCGACACACCGGTGGAGCTTATTGAAGGCGTGCGCGACAAGAATCCCGAGGACCTCGCCTTTTACACGGGGATGGGTTGCAGGAAATGCGGGCAGAGCGGCCGGTCCGGACGGCTCGGAATCTTCGAGTTTCTGAATCTGCGTTTTTCGGTTCGGGACCTGATGGCCCGGAATACAGACGTGCAGATTGTGTACGACGAGGCCCTGCGCCAGGGAATGTGGTCTCTCCAGGAGGACGGAATCATGAAGGCGACGCAGGGGCTTGTGGATGTGAGAGATGTGCTGGAATCAACGAGGGATGAAGGTGTGGAGGAGTGAGCACCGACTCACCGTTTTCCGGCAGCGACGGACGACGTCCTGGAACCATTGATGGCTGGTAGATACGGAAGCGCCGCCCTCATCCTTCCCTTCACGGTCATGGCCTGTGCCGCAAGCCTGCCTGAACCCGTGACCGCCCCCACGGATTCCGTGGTGGTCTCCGTTGCGGAGAGACCCCGGGGGGAGAGCCCGTACGTCGGACGGAGTTCCTGCGTCGAATGTCATGAGGTCCTCCAGGAGCTGTGGAGTGCGACCGCTCATGCAGAGAGTTTGCGCACCCTCGAGGTGTCGGGAGAGGCGCGGAACCCCGCCTGCCTGCGCTGTCACACCACCGGCTTCGGGGAGTGGAAGGGGTTCGAGGGCCGGGAGAGCACTCCCGGGCTTGCTGGTGTCACCTGCGAGGCGTGTCACGGGCCTTCCGGGGACCACGCCGGCAGCGGCTACCCTGCGCTGGTCTCCACCGCCTACGGCAGGGATTGCGCCTCCTGTGAGGTGGGCAGAATCTGCAGAAGGTGCCACACCCGCAAGAGCTCCCCTGATTTTGTGCTTTCCAGCGCCCTCGGATCGATTCCGTGCGCCGCTGTGCGGACTGCTCCTCTACCGACGGAGAAGAGATGACGGACGATCTGTCGCCGGGCGCCATGCTCGAACAGGTGCGCTGCGGAACGGCGCCGCCACAGGTGAAGATGTCGCTCGCCAAAGGAATCATACCCCTCGGGCCGGCGCAGATGCTCGAAGTCCTCTTGCTCCTTGCCGCCGAGGAGAAATACCGTCCCGAGGCGGTGAAGAGCCTGAAAAAAGTCCCGCAGACGGTGGTCATCGGGGTGTGCGCATCCGCTGAATCCCCGCCGGCGCTCCTGGGCAAACTGGCACGGCTCTTCTCGCGCAGCGAGGAGACGCTGGAAAAGATCCTGCTGAATCCTGCCTGCGGAGACGAGACGGCGGCGTTCCTGGCAACGCTTCCCTTTCCCTCCCTCCTGGAAATGATCGGGCACAACCAGGGACGGCTGGAAAGGGAGCCGCGGATCGTGGAGAACATGCGCGCCAACACGTCCACGCCCTCCAACGTTCTGAGACTCTGGGAAGAGTCGGTGGAGCGCGTGCGCGAGGCGAAGGAGGTGAAGAAGCAGGCGCGGGCGCGCAGGGATGAGCGGGCGCCCGGGGAAGAAGAGGAGCCGCCGGTGGTCCTTGTCGAGGAGCGGGAGAAGAGGGAGGGTCCCTCCGAAGGGGGCGGTGCCGCGGCGGTAGAACAGGAGAAACAGACCATACAGCAGATTCTGAGGACGATGACGGCGGGTCAGAAGGTGGCGCTGGCGGGCAAGGGAAACGGCGAGGTGAGGAAGATTCTCATCAGGGACAAGAACCGCCTCGTAGCCGTGAAGGTCCTCGAAAACCCGAGGATCACCGACAGTGAGCTGGAACTGTACGCCAGGTCGACGAATGTTTCCGATGACGTGCTTCGCCACATCGGCAACAAGAGAGAATGGCTGAAGCTGATCACGGTCAGGCGGGCGCTGGCCATGAATCCCAAGACGCCGCTGGCGATTTCCCTGCAGCAGGTCAAGAGGATGAGCCTCCGCGAGCTCGACGGGCTGGCCAAAAACCGGAATATCCCTGAGGCCCTGCGCAAGTCGGCGCTCAGGCTTTTCAAGGAGAAGTCGAAGAAGAACAGCAGGTGACAGCGAACAATACAGGAGAGACCAGGGCAATGAAGGAGCAAGAATGAGAAAACTTAAGATTGGGCTGCCGAAAGGCAGTCTGCAGGAATCGACCTTTCGTCTCTTCAAGAAAGCCGGCTTCCAGGTGCACGTGGGCGCGCGCTCCCTTTACCCATCCTTTGACGACCCCGAGTTGACGGGCCTGCTCCTGAGGGCGCAGGAGATGGCGACGCACGTGGGCAACGGCATTCTTGACGTGGGCCTCACCGGACTGGATTGGACGAGGGAAACGGGAGCCAGGGTGAAGCTGGTTTCCGACCTCAACTACGCCAAGGGCGGATTGGGCCCCGTGCGCTGGGTCCTGGCGGTTCCGCAGGGCTCCCGTGTAAGGAAGGCGGAAGACCTGGAGGGCAAGCGGGTAGCCACTGAACTGGTGAAGGTGTCGCGTGATTTTTTCAAAAAACGGGGGGTCAAGGTGGACCTGGAATTTTCGTGGGGGTCGACGGAGGCCAAGCCGCCGCTTCTCGCCGACGCCATCGTTGAGCTGACGGAGACGGGGGCGTCTCTGAGGGCCAATAACCTGCGCATCGTCGAGACCGTGATGGAATCCACGACCAAGCTCATTGCGAACCACGAGGCCTGGAAGAACCCGTGGAAAAGAAAGAAGATCGAGAACCTCGACCTGCTTCTGCAGGGGGCCCTGCTGGCGGAGGAAAAGGTGGGACTGAAGATGAACCTGCCGAGGAAGAGCCTCCAGGGAATCCTCAAGGTGCTGCCGGCGATGCACACGCCGACGATCTCGGACCTGGCCGACGGTGAATGGATGGCCCTGGAAGTCATCATCGAGGAGAAGGTGGTGCGGGACATTCTTCCCGAACTGAAGCGGGCCGGCGCCAGCGGCATCGTCGAGTACCCGCTGAACAAGATAATTCTTTGAAGAAAAGGCAGCGGGGGACGGCGGCATGACGCAAGAGCCTGTGACGGGCGAAGAGACCATCGAGGGCGGGGAGGATCTTTCCTGGCTCTTCGGAACCCGGGACGCGAACCTCAGAGTGATGGAGGAGTGCGCCGGGATCCGGATAGCCGCCAGGGGCAACAAGGTCATGATGGAGGGCAGCCCGGAAGGGCTGGAAAAAACCCGGCAATTTCTCAGGGAGGTGACGTCCCTCAGGAAGAAGGGCCTCCTCGTTCAGGAAGGGGATATCCGCTACGCCGCCACGGCCTTTTTCCGGCAGGGGCAGGACCTGGAGGAGGTTTTCGAGGAAATCATCTTTGTCGCCCCCAACAAGAAGCATATCACACCCAAGAGCACCAACCAGCGAAGATACGTGCATGCCATGGGAAAGCGTGCCCTCGTGCTGGGAATCGGGCCTGCCGGGACGGGAAAGACCTTCCTCGCCATGGCCATGGCCGTATCTTTCCTGGTACGCAAGAAGGTGTCACGGATAATTCTTACCCGGCCGGCGGTGGAGGCGGGAGAAAAGCTGGGGTTTCTCCCGGGCGACATCTACGAGAAGATCCACCCCTATCTGCGTCCTCTCTACGACGCCCTCTACCAGATGATGGACGCGGAGAAAGTGCGGAGACTGGTGGAGAGGGGCACCATCGAAATCGCGCCCCTGGCATTCATGAGGGGGAGAACGCTTGACGGTTCATTCATCATACTTGACGAGGGGCAGAACGCGACGTCGGAGCAGATGAAGATGTTTCTCACCAGGATGGGTTTCGACTCCAGGGCTGTTGTGACCGGGGATATCACCCAGATAGACCTGCCCGCCGAGAGACAGTCGGGGCTCATAGAGGCGCGGGACATCCTGCGGGACGTCAAAGGGGTCGAGACCGTCATGTTCAGTGCGAAAGATGTGGTGCGGCACGAGCTGGTCCAGAGAATTGTCCGTGCCTATGACAGCTTTCGGCCCGGCAGCCAGGGGGCGGCGGGCGGCGGCAGGCCGGGGCGCGGGAATTCTGCCGAAGAAGAAGAGGCCTGATCGGTGGAAATAGAGGTCAGAAACCTGCAGAGGAAGTTTCCCGTGGACAGGGAGAGGGCCGTCGCTCTTGCCGGGAAGGCCCTGCGGGCTGTCGGCCTGGAAAACGCGCAGGTGTCAATCGTGTACGTGAGCGATCGCAGGATCCGTGAAATGAACCGGCACTACCGGCACAGGAACGCCCCCACGGACGTGCTGGCTTTTTCCCAGACCGAAGGGGAACACGCCGGGATCAACCCGGGCCTGATGGGTGACGTGGTCATATCCGTGGAGACCGCCGCGCGTCAGGCCTCCGAGGAGGGCCACCCCCTGGAGAATGAGCTTGACCTGCTGGCCGTGCACGGCATCCTCCATCTCGCCGGCTTCGATCACACCGGTTCGGAAGCGGAAATAAGGAAGATGGAGCGCTGGACGAAAAAGATACTGCAGGGGCGGCGGCCGTGAGAAGGGACTGGTTTTCCAGCTTCAACGACGCGGCGACGGGACTGGTGCGCGCCGCCAGGACCCAGCGCAACATCAGGTATCATCTCCTCTTCGCCTTTCTGGCGGTCATGGCCTCCCTGCTGCTCAACATCTCGAGGACGGAATTCATCATGATGACCCTCGTGATCGGCATGGTGATCACGGCCGAGCTTTTCAACAGCGCCGTGGAAGAGGCGGTGGACCTGGTCTCAGAGAACTACCATCCTCTGGCCAAGACCGCCAAGGACACCGCCGCCGGCGCCGTTCTCGTGGCCTCGGCGGTAGCTCTCACCTGTGGTTACCTGATCCTGGCTCCGAAAATCAGGGGGCCGGTTCTGAGCATTGCGGATTACGTGGAGAAGGGATCGGAGTTCGTAACGGCCCTCACGCTCATAGGCGTGGTTCTGCTGGTGGTCGCCGGGAAAGCCTCCTTCGGAAAGGGGCAGGTTCTGAGGGGCGGCATGCCGAGCGGTCACTCGGCGGTGGCGTTCTCCGTCGCCACTGCCGTGACCTTTCTCAGCGGCAGCTTTCTTGTCATGATGCTGACACTCCTTCTGGCGATAATGGTGGCCCAGAGCAGACTGGTTTTCAGGATTCACACGATGCGGGAGGTCCTGGTGGGGGCCGCCCTGGGCGTTCTCTTTACGGTGCTGGTTTTTCAGCTCCTGCGGTGACGAGCGATGAGCGAGGCCGCACGCCAGGAGAAGGGGCTTGTCACCCGGATTGTGCTTGTGCCTCTCCTCAAGGTCCTGCGGTCGCTCAAGAGGAACGTGGAGAGGATGATACAGCGCCTGGACAAGGTTTCCCCGTCGGAGATGATCGAGGAGGAACTGCAGAGCCTCATAGACGAGGGGATGCAGGAGGGCGTGATGGACAAGGAGGACGAAGAGCTCCTGCACAGCGTGATTGAGTTCGGCGACACCCTGGTCAGGGAGGTGATGGTGCCGAGGATGGACATGGTGACGCTGGAGCTGGGAACGGAACTCTCCGACGTGCGGGAGAACATCATCAGGGTGGGGCACACCAGGATTCCCGTCTACAGGGACACCATCGACCAGATAGTCGGCGTTCTCCACTCCAAGGATCTGATCAAGGTGTGGCAGAGCGGACGGGAGGGGATCTCCATCAGTTCCCTGCTGCGCCCCGTTATCTTCATACCCGGGAGCGAGAGAATAAGCGACCTGCTGCGGGAGATGAAGAGAACGCGAACGCACCTTGCCGTCGTGGTGGACGAGTTCGGCGGGACGGGGGGCCTCATAACCCTGGAGGACATCGTGGAGGAGATAATCGGCGAGGTGGAGGACGAGTTCGACAGGGGCGAGGAGGAGCTGATCAGGGAAACAGACGGCGGCTGGCTTGTGGACACGAGGATCGGGATGTGGGAGCTGGCGGAGAAGCTCGGCATTCGCGAAGCGGATCTGAAGGGTATAGAATCAGAAACTGTCGGCGGGCTGATGGGAGAGCTCCTGGGCAGGCTCCCGCGGCCGGGGGAGGAGGTCCCCTTTCACGAGTACCTCTTCCGGGTGGCGAAGACCGACGGTCGTCGTGTGGTGAAAGTTCAAATCAGGAGGTCCGACGGTGAGGGTGACCGCCTTTTACCAGGACATAACGCGGGCTAAAGCCGACATTTTCATTGCCGGAATCACCGCCGAGGTGAGACCGCCGCGGGGGCTCGTGGGCAAAGTCGACTGGTACCTGGGGGGGTTCCTGTCGAGGCAGATACTGGAAGGAACCCTGAAAGGCGGCGCGGGCGAGATGACCCTGGTGGCCCTGAAGGGCAAGCTCCTGACCCCCAAACTTCTGCTCCTGGGGCTCGGTGGAGGGGCGGAGTTGAGAAGGGAAGAGGCTTCCGCGCAATTCCGTCGAGTCGGGCAGGCTGTCCGGGATCTCAATCTCACTTCCGTGGCCCTCGAAATACCGCTCATCGAAACACCGAGGTCCGGAACGTACGTGATCCTGCAGGAGACACTGGCGGGGTTCCGCCAGGCCTACAGGGAGAACGGCGATCCCGTTCACTGCGAGGTGCAGATCCTTTCGAGGACCGAGGTGGAGAGCGAGGGCTGGAGAAGGGTCATCAGGGGTATGCCCCGGTGATACGCGCCCCGTCCCCGTGCTGGTGCCGGTCTCCATCTGTTAGCAACAAATAGATTTGTCCGCTTTTGTAGCAAATGAATTGTCCGCTTTGCCTGAGTGCTGGGATTGGCTTAGGCAGCCTTCTCCTTTCTGGGAGTCATGATGGTTCCGTTGGGGTGATAGGCAGCCAGTTTTCTGGTGCCGTGGAAGATAGCCAGTGAGCTGTCGGGATAGCGGTGGACCCTCACGGTAGTTTTGAAGTAGCTCACGCGGTATTTGTCCGGGGGGATCTGGATGGTCAGCCCTTCGAAGGCGATGCAGTTGTCGCGCCGGACAGTCCGGTCATACTGTTCGCAGAGTATCTCATCGATGTCCCCGTTGAGGAGGGGGATAAAGGCGGAGCCCTCTTCGGCAGCCGGTTCCATGAACTCATCGTTGAAGGCAGGCATATAGGTCTTTCTCAGATAGCGGTTGGCCTCTTCCATGGAAGCAATGCCGGCGAGAGCCAGCTCCTTGACCAGTCTGTCCTGATGGGTGAGGAAGGCTCTTTCGCTG
>JAUWCW010000267.1 GCA_030609125.1 Candidatus Rokuibacteriota bacterium | reverse complement strand
CCGATGTCGAGATTGCTCGACGCCTCGTCGAGCAGCAGAAGAGAGGGGTCCTGGGCAAGGGCCCGGGCAATGAAGACCCTCTGTCTCTCCCCCGCCGAAAGCCGGTCGAGGCAGCGTCCTCCGAACGCCTCCGCCCCGGCGAGCGCAAGTGCCCGGCGGCACACCATTCGGTCCTCCTCCCCCAGCCATCCTCCCCACCCCAGGTACGGATAACGCCCCATGGCGACCACCTCCTCGACGGTGTAGGGGAAAATGCTGTCGTCCGTCTGCGGGACCACCGCCACCTCTTTCGAGAGATCCCGCCGGCTGTAGTCCCCCGACGGCTTCCCGCCTATGGTGATCTCGCCCCCGGCGGGTTTCAGAATGCCGCTGGCGAGACCGATGAGCGTCGTCTTGCCCGAGCCGTTGGGCCCGGCCACACCGAGCATCTCCCCTTTCTCGACGCTGAACGAGACGTCCCGCAGCACCTCCCTCGATCCGTAGGAGAACGAGACGGATTCGAGAGCTGCCATCCTCATCGCATCCACCCCTTGCCCCGGCGCAGAAGGACGAGAAAAAATGGCGCGCCAAAGAGTGCCGTGACGACGCCCACGGGGATCTCCGCGGGCGGCAGCAACGTCCGGGCCCCGCAGTCGGCGAGAACGAGCGCCGCCGCCCCCGCCAGGGCCGACGCGGGCACGAGCAGGCGGTGGTCTGCGCCGATGAGCGCTCTGAGGGCGTGGGGGACCACGAGGCCGACGAACCCGATGAGTCCGCTCGCCGAGACCGCGACGGCCGTCAGAAGAGAGGAGCCGAAGAGCAGCCGCCACCGAATGGGGCCGACGTCGACGCCGATCTGCCTCGCCGGCCCTTCCCCGAGAGAGAGAAGATTGAGGTGGTGCCCGGAAACGCACAGGTAGAAGAGCCCCCCGGCGGTGACAATCAGGACCAGGGGGAGGATCCCAGGCGGGGGAGACGCGAGGCTGCCCATCATCCAGAGGAGCGTCCCGTGGACCCTGACCGAAGAAGAGATGGAGGTCAGGAGCATCACCATTGACGCACAGAAGGCGCTGACCATGACTCCCGCCAGAACCAGAGTCGTCGGTGAAGGCGAGCCGGAGGCCGAAGCGACCCGCAAAACCGTCAGCAGCGCCAGAAGTGCGCCGAACAGCGCCGCGGCGGGAAGAAGGAATGCACTCCCCGTCACTCCCCCGAGGATTACGAGGGCGGCGCCCAGCGACGCACCCCCCGAGAGCCCCAGGAGGAAGGGGTCTGCCAGGGGGTTGCGAAGGATCGCCTGAAAGACCGTCCCCGCCGAAGCGAGGGATGCCCCCACGGCGGCTCCCAGGATGACCCGGGGCAGCCGCAGCCCCACGATGATCCGCCAGGGACCGCTCGCCTGCCCGTCGCCTTGTCCCGGGTTCGCCAGAAGGTGCCGGAGCTCGACCCAGCTGACGTCGACCTGGCCGGTCTTGACCGCCACGATGCAGCTTGCGGCCAGCAGCAGGGCGAGGGACGGGAGAACGGTGACCGTCCTGCGCCGCAGTGTTCCCGTCATTGGAAAGACTCCGGATGCAGGATCATGGCCAGCCTCTCGAGGGTGCCCATGATACGCGGTCCCGGCCGGAAGAAATCGCCCTCTCCGATCTCGTAGACCCTTCCCTCACGCACGGCCCTCAGGCCTCCCCAGCCGGGAAGCTGCGCCCATCCCGCCGCGGCTCCCGCGCTCCCCTGCCCTCCTCCCGCGGCCTCCACGATCACCTGCGGGTCCCGGGCCAGCAGCTGTTCGGCGCTGAAGACGGGGTACTTGACGACCGGGGAGTCAACGATGTTCCTTCCTCCCGCGAGCCGAACCAGCTCGTCGATGAACGTTCCTTTCCCGGCGGTCATGAGGGGGGACATGTTCAGGGCGATAAAGACGCTGACGGCGGGGCGGTCCGCCACCGCTTCCCTGACCCTGTCGCGCCTGCGGGTCATTTCCCTCACCAGCTTCCCCGCTTCCCTCTCCCTGCCCGTCAGCAGACCCACGACGTGAATCGTCTCCATGATATCGCTCAGGGAGCGGCTGTCGGTGACGTAGACCGGCACTCCGAGGCTCTCGAGGCGCAGCACGTCACTTTCGCGGTTGCCGTCGGCCGTCGCCAGCACCAGGTCCGGCTCGAGGGCGACGATCGCCTCGAGCGAGGGGTTCACGAACCCCCCCACCTTCGGCTTCCCGACGGCCTCCGGCGGCCAGTCACAGAAGAGGGTCACTCCGGCCACTTCCCCCTCGAGGCCGAGGGAAAAGAGAATCTCCGTCAGGTTCGGGGCCAGGGAGACGATCCGGCGGGAGGGAACCGAAACCGCCACCTGCCGTCCGACGGCGTCCCGAAACATTTCCGCCTCCGCCGCCGCCGGGAAAGCGAGGAGGACGAAGGTCAGGACTGTTTTAGTAATCGATCCCATCGCTCGCCCGCTGCCCCTTGTCGAAGGGGTGTTTTACGTTGACCATTTCCGTCACCAGGTCGGCAAGAGCGACCAGGGACTTCGGCGCCCATCTCCCGGTCGCGACAAAGAGCTTCGTCCCGCAGGAGGAGAGCTCACGGTGCGCGTTCCTGACCTGGGCGACCGTGAGGAGGCCGAGCTTCCAGGCGGCGAGCACCTCGTCGAAGACAACGGCGTCGTACCGGCCGACGCGAGCCTCCCGGAGCGCGTCTTCCAGGAGCTTCAGCGTTGCCCTCCGCAGCTTCTCCCTGTCCCGCGGTCCCGGACGCCTGAGCACGGGACAGGGCAGGGACGCGCGAAGAAGACGCCAGTTTCTTCCCAGCATCCGCGCCGCCACCACCTCGCCCGACTGCGCCTCCGCGTCTTTGAGAAACTGCACGAAGAGCACCCGCCAGCCATGTCCCCACGACCGCAGGGCCTGCCCGAGAGCGGCCGTCGTCTTACCCTTGCCCTCGCCGCAGTACAGGTGAAACTGCATCGTCCCTCCTCTTCCTCGCCGGACAAAAAAAGCCCCAAACCTTCCGGGAAAGGTCCGGGGCACCGGTTCCGCTCCACCATCCTCTTTCCCGCGAAAGATCTCGATGGTCGGGGGTGCGGAATGGTTTCCTGACTTCGGGCGTCCTACTTCCCCGGCCTTCCCGGCCGACAGCGGCCAGTGGTCTTCCGGGGGTTCGTTCCCGTCACAGTGGCGGGGCCGTGATGGATTCTCACCATCTTCCCAGGCGGTCGAGCCGCCCTCTCCGCACCCCTTCTACCTACCAGGTACGATAGCTCACACCGACCCGCGGGGCAAGAGATATATTCAAGACAGACTGGAGACTGCCGCACGTTCCCGGAACCTTCCTTTTCCGAACCCGAAAGACAGGCGCACCAACCGTGAGCCGTTGGTCTAAACAGGCACGGTTTGGTATGATTCGCGAACGATGAAAGCTGCCTCCCTGATACTGACAAGCATGCGGCCGGGCCAGTGGGTGAAGAACACCCTCGTCTTTGCCCCTCTCATCTTCGCCATGCGGGTGAACGACCCGGCGGCAGTCGCAAGGGTGTCGGTCACGTTCGTTCTCTTCTGCGTTCTTTCCGGCGGCGTCTACCTGATCAACGATGTTCTCGATCGCACCAGGGACAGGGAGCACCCTCTCAAGAAGGATCGTCCCGTCGCCTCCGGGGCCCTCCCGGCG
>JAUWCW010000345.1 GCA_030609125.1 Candidatus Rokuibacteriota bacterium | reverse complement strand
TAACCGCCCACGCCCGCGGCGCGGCGGAGGTGGACCCGCACATAGACACCATCTTCGAAATAGGGGGGCAGGACTCCAAGTACATCCGTCTCGAGAACGGCCTGCCCCTGGACTTCGACATGAACAAGGTCTGCGCCGCCGGGACGGGGAGCTTCCTGCACGAGCTGGCCAACAAGATGGATATCAATATCGTGGAGGAGTTCCAGGAAACGGCCCTTGCCGCTCCGGCCCCGGTGAATCTCGCCGAACGCTGCACGGTCTTCATGGAGACCGACATCGTCAGTTACCTGCAGAAGGGCGCCCGGCGGGACGACCTGATTGCGGGTCTATCCTACGCCACCGTGCACAACTACCTGAACCGGGTGGTGGGAAAAAGGCCTGTCGGACGCAACGTCATGTTTCTCGGGGGGCCCTCTCTCAACAAGGCGATCGTGGCGGCCTTTGAAAACATTCTCGGCCGCCCGGTGGCTGTCCCGAAGCACCGGGAGGTAATGGGCGCCTACGGGGCGGCCCTCGCCGGGCTGGAGGCGCGGGAGCGGGGGGAGATCGAAGGGTCGTCACCCCGGCTCGGGGAACTCACCGGCCGGGAGGTGGCGTACCGGGAAAAAACCTGCCGGGTCGACCGGTCCTGCCACAACGAGTGCAAGCTGAAGATCTACGATTTCGGCGGCAAGAAGAGCATATGGGGCGGCGACTGCGGCCGGTATGAAGTCGGACGCCGCGGGGGAGGCCGGGGGATCGACTTTTTCAAAGAGCGCCGGGAGCTGTTCATGGAAGCCCTGCAGGAGAGGGCCGCCTTTCTTGGACGCGACGGGGAGCTTCCGGAGCGCGACGGGAAGGCCCCGACCATAGGCCTCCCCCTGTCGCTTCACTCCCTGGAGTGGGGCATTTTCTGGGCACGGGCCCTCTCCGACCTGGGCTGGAACGTTGTTCTCTCCCGGCCCACGGACAACGCCACCGCCCAGGCGGGGGTGGAGGCCATGACCGCCGAGACCTGCTTCCCCGTCAAGGTCTTCCACGGTCACGTGCACGCGCTGAAGGAGAAGACGGACACCCTCTTTCTCCCCAATGTCATCAACATGCCCACACCGCAGCCGCAGGAGGGGGGTCTCTTCTGTCCCTACATCGAGGGCTCGCAGTATATGGTGAAAGCCGCCCTCGAGATATCCGAGGAGCGTGTCATCCGGCCCTCCCTGAGGCTGAAAGAGGGTCCGCAGGGGATCGTCGAGGACTTCTCGCGCTCTCTGCCGCAGCGCATGCGCCCGGGTCTGAGGGCCCTGGAGGAGATACTCGGCACGGCGTGGGAGAAGAAGCAGGATTTTTCGCGCCTCCTCAGATCGCGGGGGGAGGCGTTCCTGCGGGAGACGGCCCCGGAGGATCCGGTGTGGGTCATCACCGGGAGGCCGTACAACCTCCATGACGAGCGCTGCAACCTTCAACTCGGCAGGCACCTGTCGCTGCTGGGGATCAGCGCCCTTCCCATGGACTTCCTCGATCTCGGCATGGAGGACCTGAGCGATTTTCCCAAGATGTACTGGGGGCTCGGATCGAAGATTCTCAGGGCGGGAAGGCGCATCGCCCGCAGCGGCCGTCTCTACGGGGTGCACATCTCCAATTTCGGGTGCGGGCCGGACTCCTTCATCGAGCACTTCTACCGCCACATCATGGGCGACAAACCCTTGCTGATGCTGGAGCTCGACGAGCACAGCGCCGTGGCGGGGATGCTGACCCGGCTGGAGGCGTTCCGGAACGTGGTGAAGAACACCCACCGGAAAAAGAGCGGCCAACCCGCCGTGGCATCGCGTGAGCTCTCCGCGTCCCGCACGGGAGGTGCGGCATGAGACGCTTCGACAGCGCCGGATCGAGAATCGGCCGGTTCGACCCTTCGGGCCGGAAGCTCCTCATGCCGGAAATGTCACCCGTCGGATCGCGGCTTCTGGCCGCCGCCTTCCGCGCCGCCGGCGTGGACGCGGAGGTGATGGAAACGTACCGGGGGCTCTCCCTGGGCAAGGAATTCACCTCCGGCAAGGAGTGTTTCCCCTGCATGGTTACCCTGGGAGACATCCTCTCCTATCTGCGCAGGGAAAAGGAGCGTCTCGGCGACGCCTTCTCGGGGGACAGGTACGTCTACTTCCTCCCCGAGTCCGACGGGCCCTGCCGCTTCGGCGTGTACAATATGTTGCAGCGGATGGTCCTCGACCACTTCCCGGAACTGTGCGACGTGGACATCGCCAGCGTCACCTCGGAAGACGCCTACTCCCTCAGCGGCCTTATCCCGAAGAACCGGGCCGGAGCCTTCCAGAGGCTGGCCTTCAGCGCCATAACCATCGGCGACGCCCTGGACAGGATCGTCAGGCGCGCCCGCCCCTACGAGTCCCGGCAGGGAGCCGCGGACGAGTGCCAGGCCGCATCCCTGGCAACCATGGAAAAAGCCATTGAGTCCGGAGGGGTGAAGCCGGACTACGGGACGCTGATGGATCACCTGACGGACACGGCGATCTCCATGCGCTCTCTCATGGACCACAGTCTTCCCCGGCGGCCCCGCATCGGGATCGTGGGCGAGATATACGTGCGGTGCCACCCCGGTTCGAATCAGGAAGTCGTCCGGCTCATCGAACAGTGCGGCGGCGAGGTGGTGAACTCCTCCGTGTCGGAGTGGTTTACCTTCATCAAGTACACGAAGGGAAGGGAGCGGAAGCGGCTGGCGAAGCAGGCCTGGCGCCGCAGACGCTTCCGCGTCGCGGCGGCGGAGGGGCGGCAGTGGCTGGTCCTCGCCCTGGAATACGCCTACCTGCAGCGGAAGCAG
>JAUWCW010000054.1 GCA_030609125.1 Candidatus Rokuibacteriota bacterium | reverse complement strand
TCACGTGTTGACAAGAACCCGGGGAAAACGGTACAAGTGGCGCATTCCGGCACGACCGCGCCTGCCGGGAAATCCACGCTGACAACGCAGGGGAGAAACGCATGATTATCGTACTGAAGCCCGAAGCCACCCAAGCCGAGATCGATCAGGTCATCGACAGGATCGAGGCCGCGGGTCTCAAGCCCCACGTCTCGAAAGGGGTGGAACGCACCGTCATCGGCGCCATCGGCGACGAGGCGGCCCTCCGTGAGATCCCCCTGGCGATGCTCCCCGGTGTCGACCAGGTCCTCCCCATCATGAAGCCCTTCAAGCTCGTGAGCCGCGAGTTCCGCCGGGAGGACACCGTCGTCGATGTCAGGGGGGTCGGGGTGGGAGGGAAGAAGATTGCCGTCATCGCCGGCCCCTGCGCCGTCGAGAGCAGAGAGATGCTCCTCGCAACCGCCCGCAGCGTAAAGGATGCCGGCGCGGTGCTGCTGCGGGGCGGCGCCTTCAAGCCCCGCACCTCCCCCTACTCCTTTCAGGGGCTCGAGGAGGAGGGCCTCCGCTATCTCGCCGAGGCCCGTGACGAGACGGGACTGCCCGTCGTGACGGAGATCATGGACCCCCGGGACGCGGAGATCCTCGACCGCTACGCCGACGTCATCCAGGTCGGCGCCCGAAACATGCAGAACTTCCGTCTCCTCAAGGAAGTGGGGATGCTCAACAAGCCGATCCTGCTCAAGCGGGGCCTCTCGGCCACCATCAAGGACCTGCTCCTCTCGGCGGAATACATCGTCAGCAACGGCAACCCCAACGTCATCCTCTGCGAGAGGGGCATCCGCACCTTCGAGACCTTCACCCGCAACATGATCGACATGGCCGCCGTCCCGTCCATGAAGGACCTGTCCCACCTGCCCGTTATCGTCGACCCAAGCCACGCGGCGGGCCGCTGGGACTTCATTCATTCCATCTCCCTCGCCGCCCTGGCCGCGGGCGCCGACGGGCTGATGATCGAGGTCCACCCCGATCCCGAGAACGCTCTCTGTGACGGGCCCCAGTCGCTCATGCCCGGGCGCTTCGCCTCCCTCATGGAGGACATCGGGAAGATGGCCGTCTTCCTGGGCCGGGAAGTCTGAAGGCCTTGAAGCCCGCTCCAACGCTCACCGTCATCGGCCTGGGCCTGATCGGCGGCTCCCTCGTACGCGCCGTCAAGGCGAAAAGCCTGCCCTACCACGTTCTCGGAGTCGCCCGGAGGGAGGAGATCAGGAAGGAGGCCCTCGCCTGCGGCGCCGTCGACGAAGCCTGTGCGACAGCGGCCGCGGCGGCGCCGAAATCGGACATCGTCGTCCTCGCCCTCCCCGTTCTTCTGATTCCCGAGGCGCTCAGGGAGATCGCGCCCCTCCTGCCCGACGGGGCGGTGGTGACCGACGTGGGCAGCACCAAACTCGGCCTGACGCAAATGGCGGAAGAAGTGCTGCCCCCGGGGGTCTCTTTCGTCGGCGGACACCCGATAGCCGGCACGGAGAACTCCGGCTTCGCCGCCTCCTTCCCCGAGCTCTTCCAGGGGGCGCGCTGCATCCTCACCCCCGGCAGGAGCGCCTCTTCCAACGCCGTCGAAATAGTGAGAAAACTCTGGGAGGGGGTCGGGTCGAGAGTGGAGATCATGGACCCCGCTCTCCACGACCGCATCCTGGCGGTCATCAGCCACCTTCCCCACATCGTCGCCTACGCCCTGGTGAACGCCGCCGCCGCCGCCGACGGGGAGCATCCCGGCCTGCTGGGATACACCGGCGGGGGCTTCAGGGATTTCACGAGGATCGCCGCCTCCGACGCCGTCATGTGGCGCGACATCTGCCTCGACAACCGTGACGAGGTACTGGAGGCGGTGGACAGCTTCATCGAGGAGATGGCCCACCTGCGGGACCTCGTCCGCGAGAAGGACGGGACCGGCCTGGAAAAGGCCTTCAACGCGGCGCGCACCGTCCGCCGCTCCCTCACGCCGGGCGGCGGCGGGAGCGATGCCTGAGATGGGGCGCGTCGTCGTTCGTCCCGTTTCATCCCTGGCCGGCGAATGCACGGTGCCGGGGGACAAGTCCATTTCACACCGGGCCCTCATACTCGCCTCCCAGGCCGTTGGTGAAAGCACTCTCGGAGGCCTCTCCGGCGGCGAAGATGTCCGCGACACCTGCCGTGTGCTCCGGGCCCTCGGCGTCACCGCCGGCGAGTGGGGGGATGACCCCCTTACAGTCGCGGGCGTGGGACGGGGCGGGTGGAAGGAACCGGCAGGCGTTCTCGACTTCGGAAATTCCGGCACCGGCATCAGGCTTATGGCGGGCATGCTGGCGGCTCACCCCTTCTTCTGCGTCCTCACCGGCGACAGCTACCTCCGACGCCGGCCCATGATGCGCGTCGTCGAGCCCCTCAGGCTCATGGGGGCGTCCATCGACGGGAGGCGGGAGGGCCGGTTCCCTCCCCTCGCCATTCGCGGGGGCGGCCTGAAGGCCAGGGCCTACCGCACGCCCGTCGCTTCCGCCCAGGTGAAATCCGCCCTCCTGCTGGCGGGTCTTCTGGCCGAGGGCGAGACGGAATTGATCGAGCCGGCCCTCTCGCGGGACCACACGGAGCGGATGCTCCGCTTTCTCGGCGTCGACGCCGTCTCCTCCGGAACCACCGTGCGCCTGCGGGGGGGGCAGTCCTGGGAGGGCAGGGACCTTGCGGTTCCCGGGGACCCTTCGTCGGCGGCCTTTCTCCTCGCCGCGGCCCTCATCGTCCCCGGTTCGCAGGTAACCGTGCGCGGTGTCTGCGTCAACCCGACAAGAACAGGTTTTCTGGACGTTGTCCGCGCCATGGGAGGAGACATTTCCCTCTCCGGAGAGACGGAGGCGTGCGGCGAGCCCGTGGCGGACATCACGGCCAGGTCGAGCACCCTTCGCGGTACACGCGTCCCCCCCGAAATGGTTCCCCGCGCCATAGACGAGTTCCCGATCCTTGCGGTTCTCGCCCTCTTCGCCGAAGGCACGACCGTCTTCAGCGGCGCGGCGGAGCTTCGGGTGAAGGAGTCGGACCGGATCAGCACCATGGCCTCCGAACTGGGCCGCCTCGGAGGCAGGGTGACCGAACGCCCCGACGGGCTGGTCCTCGAAGGCGGCGGAACCCTGCGCGGCAACGCCTGCCGGAGCCACGGGGACCACCGCGTGGCCATGGCCCTCGCCGTCGCCGCCTGCGCCCTGCCGGGCGAGACCGCCGTCGAAGACACGGACTGCGTGAACACCAGCTTCCCCGGCTTCTGGGACCTGCTGAACTCTCTGGGTGCGGACATCGCAGCGGACCAGGGCGAGGAGCCTTCCTCCTTAAGCCCATGAGCGGAACCGCAGCGCGACGCAGGCCGGTCATCGCCATCGACGGCCCGGCGGCATCGGGCAAGTCCACCGCCGGGAAGGCCCTGGCCGACAGGCTGGGGTACCTCTACATCGACACCGGCGCACTCTACCGCGCCGTCGGCTGGCTTGCCTCACAGGCCGGCATCACTCCCGAAAACCCTGAGGGTCTCGCGGATCTGATGGCGAAGACGCCGATCACCCTGGCGGGGGACGCATCGGACCGGAAGGTGCTGGTGGGAGGAAGGGACGTCTCGGGGGAGATCCGAACCGAAGAGATCGGTCATCTCGCCTCGGCCTTCTCGGCCCTGCCGCAGGTCCGGGAAGCCCTTCTCGGCATCCAGCGGCGGCTCGGCGCCGGGGGCGGCGTGGTCATGGACGGCCGGGACATCGGCACCGTCATCTTCCCCGACGCGGAGGTGAAGATCTTTCTCTCCGCCAGCGACCGCGAAAGAAGCCGCCGTCGCTGGCGGGAGCTTTCCGACAGAGGGGAGCGGAGCGACCCCGAGGAGGTCCGGCGGGAACTGGGCCGCCGGGACAGCCGGGACCGCAATCGCCCGCACGCCCCCCTGCGGACCGCCCCCGACGCCGTCAGCATCGATTCCACCGGTCTGTCGCCGGAGCAGGTGCTCGAGCGAATCCTCGCCGTTGTGGAAGCGAGGGCCTGATCGCGCCGTTTTGCGCGGTGCTCTTTGTGTGTTACCATTTTCTCAAACGACAAACGACACTCGAAACAACACATACTTGGACCGAAACTGTGCAGAACGCCGCCGCGACGAACTCCAGGAAAGAACGCTCCCGCCTCAGGATCGCCGTCCTCTACCGCCGGCTCGACATGCGCTTCCGGGAAAATTTTCCCCTGGACATCGAAGGCAGGGAGGATGACACCTACCTGGAGGAGATCGTCAACGCCCTGAGAAAGCGGGGCCACCACGTGACGACCCTGGCCGTCAGGGAGGACTCCCTGCAGGATCTGCAGCACCTGGACTGCGACCTCGCCTTCAACCTGGTGGAAGAGGGGCTCAACAACAACTCCTCGCTGGAGCCCCACCTGCCCGCCATTCTCGATGTCTACGGCATCCCTTACACCGGCGGGGACTTTCTCTCCATCGCCATCACCGCCGACAAGGCGAGGACCAAGGAGATCCTCACCTTCCACGGGATTCCGACCCCCGCCTTCCAGCTCTTCGAATCCCACAAGGACGACCTCCGCCGGGACCTGCGCTTTCCCCTCATTGTGAAGCCCGTGCGGGAAGACGCCGGCATCGGCATCTTCAAGGAGTCGGTGGTGAAAGATCCGAAAGCGCTCCGCCGGCAGGTTCGCAGGGTTCTGCGGTCCTATTTCCAGCCCGCCATCGCGGAGGAGTATATTCACGGCCGGGAGCTGAGCGTGGCCGTCTTCGAACACCGCGGCAAGCTCCTCGTCTCTCCCATTTCCGAAGTGGTCTTCTACACTCCCCGGGGAAGGCCGAGGGTCTACACCTACACCGCCAAGTGGGACGACGAGTCGACGGAGTTCGACAACGTCGACCCCACGGACTGCCCCGCGGAGGACATCGAACCCGCCGTGGAGGAAAAGGTCCGCGAGCTCGCCCGGAAAGCTTTCCGGGTCCTGCGCATGAAAGGCTACGGGAGAGTGGACTTCCGGATGGCCGAGGACAACCGCCTCTACATCTTCGAGGTCAACGCCAATCCTCTCATCGGCGAGGAATCGCTCATGGCCGTCCTGGGCCGGAAGATGGGATGGTATTTCCCGACGTTCATACACAACATTGCCATGGAGGCCTACCGGCGCCACGGGAGAGAGAGGCACGGCGTCACCCTGCGGGACTTGAAAGAGCCGGCGCCCGCAGGACCCGCCGGGCCGCCCCCCCTCCCGGACACAGCCTGAAAGCATCCCCTTCCGGCACCACATTTTTGTGTTAGCACCACATTTTTGTTGCTTTTTCCTGGATTTGTTATAAAATCTCACCTTCGCTGAAAAGATGCGCCTACCCGAAACGTCGTGCCCATCCCATCCCAGCCTTTCGAGGAACGCGGAATCTTCCGGGAGTGAAGACGCCGGGCGGTCATGACGCGGGAGAAATGCCCGGGGGAAGACCTTCCCCGGAAAGGAGGGGAAAGCGGTGCCCCCGAGGCATCAAGGAACGTATGGATCTGCAGATAGCTGAAAAAGCGGGCTTCTGCTTCGGCGTGAGGCGGGCCATCAGGATGGTGGAGGCCGCCCTCTCCGGCGACCGTCCCGTCTACTCCCTGGGACCCGTGATCCACAACCCCCAGGTCATAAAACGTCTTGAGAAAATGGGCCTCCGGCTCGCCTCACCGCCGGCGCCTCCACTCCGGAATGGATCATCGAGGAAGTAGTTGCCCACATCGATGCCCTCGGGAACGGCACGGTAACGAGTTCGCCCCTCCCTTCAGGGAGGCATTTCAATAACAGGAGGTAAAACACAACATGTCCACAGAACAGCAGTCATCGGAACCACTCGAGGAAGAGAGGGAGCCGGTAAAGTCCACCGCCGTGGAGGAGGAAGCGACCAACGTTGAGGAGGAAGCGACCGACGCGGAGGCGGAAGCGGCCGACGACGAGAAGGAAAACGGAGCGGATGACCGGTCCGAAATGGACCAGCTCTACGCCGAGACCCTCCGGAACATCGAGGAAGGCGAAATCGTCAAGGGAACGGTGGTCAAAGTCACCGATCAGGAAGTCCTCGTCGACGTCGGTTATAAATCGGAGGGGTCCATTTCGCTCCGCGAATTCCGGAATGAGCGGGGAGAGGCTCCCGTCGCCGTCGGCGACGAGGTGGAAGTCTTCCTCGAGGAGGCCGAGAACAGCGACGGTCACATCGTTCTCTCCAAGGAGAAGGCCGACAAGGCCAAGGTCTGGGACGAAATCACCAAGGTCTACGAGGACGACAGCGAGATAGAGGGTACCGTCACGGACAAGATCAAGGGCGGTCTTGCCGTCGACATCGGCGTCCGCGGCTTCCTGCCGGGGTCGCAGGTCGACCTGCGCCCGGTGAGAGATCTGGGCAGCTTCGTGGGCCAGAAGATCACCATGAAGATCCTCAAGCTCAACCGCCAGAGGGGCAACATTGTTCTTTCCCGCCGGGCGGTCCTTGAGAAAGGCCGTGAGGAGAAGAGGCGTGAAACCCTTTCCAGTCTCAAGGTCGACATGCGGATCAAGGGCATCGTGAAGAACATCACCGAGTACGGCGCTTTCATCGACCTCGGCGGCGTCGATGGGCTGCTGCATATCACCGACATGTCCTGGGGCCGGGTCAGCCACCCCACGGAGCTCCTCTCCGTGGGTGAAGAGACGGAAGTGGTCGTCCTGAAGTTCGATCCCGAGACGGAGCGCGTATCTCTCGGGCTGAAGCAGAAGACCCCCGACCCCTGGACCAGCATCCGGGAGAAGTACCCCCCCGGAACACGGGCCCACGGCAAAGTCGTCAGCCTCACCGACTACGGCGCCTTTGTAGAGCTCGAAGAGGGCATCGAGGGACTGGTCCACGTCTCCGAGATGTCCTGGACGCGGAGAATCAAGCACCCCTCCAAGATCCTCGCCGTGGGGGACATCATCGAAGCGATGATTCTCGACGTCAACCCCGAGAGCAAGAGGATCTCTCTCGGCCTGAAGCAGATCCAGCCCAACCCCTGGGACGTGATCGAGGAGAAGTACCCGCCGGACAGCATCATCGAGGGGAAGGTCCGCAACCTTACGGACTTCGGCGCGTTTATCGGCCTCGAGGAAGGAATAGACGGGCTGGTGCACATCTCGGACCTCTCCTGGACCCAGAAGGTCAACCACCCCTCGGATATCCTGAAGAAAGGCGACATCGTCAAGGCCAAGGTGCTGAACATCGACAAGTCGAGGGAGAGGCTTTCCCTCGGCATCAAGCAGGTCAACAGCGATCCCTGGCAGGAATTCACGCACAAATACGGTGTGGGCAAGAGCGTGACCGGCACCATCGTCAAGGTGACGGATTTCGGGCTCTTTCTCGCCCTCGAGGGCGATCTGGAGGGCCTCATACACTCCTCCGAGCTCGGCATTGACCGGTCCGACCAGCCCGAGCGTCACTTCACGGTCGGACAGGAGCTCACGGCGAAGATCCTGAAGGTCGACACGGGAGAGCGGAAAATATCCCTGAGCCTCAGCGCTCTGCAGAACGACGAGGAGCGAAAGGATATCAGCAGCTATCTGAACCGCAAGGACACCGGTGTCGCCAGGCTGGGAGACATGCTTCCGGATCGGCCGCTGGGCGGCGGCTCCATCCTGGACGAAACCAGCAAGGAAGAAGAGACGGAAGAGTAAGGGCCGGGATACACGATGAGATTAAAGTTTCCCTTTCTCTATGTTGTGCTGCTTTCCGGAGCGGCAGCCGCCCTGCTGCTGGTCCTGAATGCCGGGGGCCAGAGGAGGATTTTTCCATCCTCGGTCATCTCCGGAGACCGTATCGCCGTGGTGGACATCACCGGCATCCTTACCAGCTCCCACAATGTCTCCAGAGGCGCATCCAGCGCACGCTCGGTCATAGAACAGCTCGACCAGTTCGGTGAAGACAACTCCGTCCGGGCGCTGGTGCTCAGAATCGACAGCCCCGGGGGTACGGTCGTCGCCGCCCAGGAAATCTTCGCCGCCATCAACCGGCTGAGGGAAGAAAAGGAGAAGGTAGTGGTTGCCTCCATGGCGGACATCGCTGCCTCCGGCGGCTACTACATTGCCTGCTCCGCCGACCGCATTTTCGCCAACCCGGGAACGATAACCGGGAGCATCGGCGTCATCATGGAGTTCCCCAACATGGAAGAGCTCTTCGGCAAGATCGGTCTCAAGTCGAACACCATCAAGAGCGGAGAGTTCAAGGACACGGGAAGCGCTCTGCGGGAAATGACGGACCGTGAGCGGGAGGTCCTGCAGGCATTGATCGACGACGTCTACGGGCAGTTCGTCCAGGCCGTGCAGGAGAGCCGCGGCATGACTCCGGAAAAGGTCCGGGAACTGGCGGACGGCCGCATCTTCACCGGCAGGCAGGCCCTGGAACTCGGCCTGGTGGACGAAATCGGAGACATGACCGACGCCATCAGGGCCGCTGCCGACCTGGCGGGTATCGAGGGTGAGCCGGAAATCGTCAGAAAGAAGAAAAAGGTCCGCTTCTGGGATGTCCTGCAAGGCAGTGCCGGAGCCTACCTTCCCGTCCCGGGGCGCACCTCCGCCCGTCTGCTCTATCTCTGGAAGTAAATATTCAGTCCTGCAGAAGCAGGTGCCCCCGCCCTTCGAAAAGAAGGTATTCCCCCCTCCTCCAGCGTCGCCGCAGCCTTCCGGGGAGGGGCCCCTCCTCGGTCGCGAAGGTGAGCTCACCGATCCACCCCAGGACGGCCCCCGCACGCACGAAGGCCGGCATGTTCCCGGGAACCTCCAGGACAGCCGGCGTTCCCCGGGCGGCCAGAACTATTCTGCCCGAACCTGAAAGCCCGGCGGCCAGAAAGGCGCCGCGGACCATGCTCCCGTAGTTGTAGGAGACATCGATCTCGGGACCGTGAGAGACAAGGGAGCGAAAGTTGACATGCACAGGACTTTCCCCGGAAAGATGGAAGAAGTGCAGGTCCGCCCCGGCTCCGGAGAGCCCGATCTCGCCCGTCCCCTCCGCCCTGATCAGTTCCCCGGCCCGGTCCCCGAATTTTGCCGCCGCCCGTTTCGCCTCACGGGACGCGGAGGAGAAGACGATTACCCCTCGATAGGCCAGCAGATGGCTCCTCTTGAGGTAGGTTTTCTCGTTGATGCTGCAGATTGCGATCCCGGGCCCGGGGCGAAAGACCTCTCCCCCTCTCCCGTGCAGCGGGAGAGCTGCGGACGCCGCCCACTCGGTTATGTCGACCAGCTCCGAATAGTCCTCCTCCGCCCGCCCTCTGCCACGAGAAGCGCCGGACCCGGTCTCACCCTCCCCGGCCGGTTTGCCGCGCAAACGCTGGGCTGGATCTCCGGTGTGGTAAGGCCGGACCATCTGCTTGATGCGGTGGAAGGTCGGCTCCTCATCCCCGCTATCGAGCGCATCCTGCGGGCGCTCGGTAAGGACCCGATAGGAGAGGCCAAAAT
>JAUWCW010000039.1 GCA_030609125.1 Candidatus Rokuibacteriota bacterium | reverse complement strand
AGGTGGTCTTCCTGGTGAACCGGATCGGGACGACTCTCAGCCGGGCCGTCGGGGAGTCGGACAACGCCTATCACCTCTACATCGTCGACCAGCCGACGGTCAACGCCTTCACCGCCCCCCGGGGGGATATCTTCATCTTTTCCGGAATGCTCACGAGAATGAACAATTCGAGTGAGCTGGCGGGGGTGCTCGCCCATGAAATGGCCCATGTCAGGGCGGACCACTTCGGCGACATGCAGCGGCGCGCCACCCTGAGCTCCATCCCGGGGCTCATGGCGGCCATCCTCTCCAAGGGAGACCCGAGGGTCATCGCCAGCACCATCGCGGCGGCCCAGTCCTACCAGCTGCACTGGTCGCGGGAGATGGAGTTCGAGTCGGACCGCCTGGCCATCCAGTACCTGGAGCAGACGGCCTATGATCCGGCGGGCATGCTGGGGGCCATGAAGGTGATCCAGATGGGGGAGAGGCTCATGCCCTCCGACGCTCTCGAGGGCCTGCAGACGCACCCCATCACCTCCGCACGGATAGCCATGCTGGAGGGTGGCCTGGAGAGAGCGCCCGGGAAAACCTACGAGCCCGCCTACGACCCGTCGTGGGAGCGGATGAAAGCGATCCTGCTGGCTCTCACCGATCGGCCGGCGGTGGTTCTGAAAATGTACCGTGACCGCCTGGCCGGGGGAGGGCCCGAAGCCTACGACCACCTGGGGCTGGTCCAGGCGAAGCAGGGGAACTACCCGGCGGCGGAGGAGAACTTCCGCCGGGCCGACGCGGGCGACCCCGGCAACGCGCTCTTTCTCTCCGATCTGGGGTCGGCACTCTTTTACCAGGGGAAAATGGAGGAGGCGAAGGAAGTGTTTCTGCGGAGCGTGGGGATCGTCGGGGAGAAAATATACTCCTACCCCCACTACTATCTCGGCGAGATCCACCGGGAGGAGGGAGACGCGGCGGCAAGCTACCGGGAGTACCAGAAGGCGGTCTCCGCCTTGCCCCCGATCTCGGAGGCGCACTACCAGCTCGGCCTCATGCTTGCCGGAAGGGAGGAGCTGGGGGAGGCGGACTACCACTTCGGCCGGGCAGCCAGATTGAGAGGCGACTTCATGTCGGCCCTGAGAAGTTTCAGCCGGGCCCAGGCGCGGCTGGGGTCGGATCCCATCTGGTCGACGCGGATAGCGGAGGAACTCTGGCAGATGCAGTGACTGCACCTGCCGGGGAAAGAGGAGGCTGTCCGGAGTGGGACAAAAAACACTTGACAGAAGCGGGCTCCTCAAAAAATACTGTTCCAGGTGAGCGTTCCCCAGGAACCGACTCCCAGGCCGTATATCCCGCGGGCCGGCCTTGAGTGGACCGAAACAGCCGGCAATCAGCCAACGACGTGAAGAGGAGGAGCATTACATGTCGACGAAAGAGATTCAGCAGGAACTTGTCAACAGCATGAAGCACTGGCAGTCGATCGAAGACCGCTCGGTCGAGTCGACGGGGCAGGTTATCGCCAAGACGGACAATCCCCTTATCAAGCTGGTGATGGAGATCATCCAGAGAGACTCCCAGATGCACCACCGGGTGCAGCAGTTCATTGTCGACAGCCTCGAGAGCAAGCCCGTGAACCTGTCGACAGATGAAATGGGGGCCATTTCCGAAATGGTCGACAACCACCTGAAGATTGAAAACGAGATGGTCGATCTTGTCGACAAGGCCCTGAACGACGTGAAGGACAAGAAGATGCTCGTCCAGGAATACCTCCTGAACTTCCTCGTGGAGGACGAAAAGAAGCACGCCGCCATGCTCAAGGCCCTGGACAAGATCAAGAAAGGGATGTACCCCTACGCCTGATTCATTCCTGCGGAAGATGATACGAGAGCGGCCGGGAAACCGGTCGCTCTCTGCCTTGGCTCCCCTCTGCCCGCCCGCCTTGCTGAACGGGGGGAAAAACATCATAATGAAAAGCTGAAATCTGAAATGAGAGAGGTCATGACCGAGAAAACGTCTTATCCCGGGTTCTTTCGCCGCAGAGAGATGCTGGACGGAGACAAGACTGCCGGCGGCACCCTGAGGGAGCTCGGCTCGGAGCTTGTCGACCAGGGGCAGCTCGACGAGGCCCTCGGGTATTTTGTGAAGGCCGGCGACAGGGAGGGCATGGAAAGTGTTCTCGAGGAGAGCAGGAGGGTCGGGGACACCTTCAGCTTCGAGGCGTCCCTGCGGGCCCTGGGTAGAGAGGCGTCGAAAGAGGAGTGGGGAGCCCTGGGAAAGCAGGCCCTGGATAAGGGCCGGCTCTGGTTCGCCTACCGGGCTTTTGAAAAAGCGGACGATCAGCCCGGCCTGGAGAAAGTCCGCGCCTCCATGAGCGATCACGACATCGTCCCGCCGTCCTGAACGGTTTGTCCGCTAGCGGAAGGGAGGCTCACCCGCACACGGTGAGACCCGATGAAGATACGGGTCAACGAGCAGGAGGTCGAGGTAGGCGAGGGCGCCACGGTGGAGGAGGTCCGCCGCAGGGTGAAGCCCGACGCGGACGTTGTCATTCACAACGGTTTTCCCGCCCCGGCGGGCGCTCTTCTGCGGGAGGGCGACGGGCTGGTCCTGATCCGCCGCGGCAAACATCCCGACCGGCAGGAGCTCGAGTCCCTGCTCGTCGCCCGCCACACCCCGGGTGTGCACGAGAAGATGAAGCAGGGGAAAATCGGGGTGGCCGGCCTGGGAGGGCTGGGTTCGGCGGTGGCCGTCGCCCTGGCCAGAATGGGCGTGGGAAGACTGGTTCTCACCGACTTTGACGTCGTCGAGCCGAGCAATCTCAACCGGCAGCAGTATTTCCTGGAACAGGTGGGCCGGCTGAAAACCGAGGCGCTGGCGGAGAATCTGGCGAGGATAAACCCCTTCGTGGGCGTCAGCCTGCACAATCTGGAGATCACGCCACAGAACGCGCCGTCCCTTTTCGCCGGCGTCCACGTCGTCGTCGAGGCCTTCGACCGCGCGGAGGCGAAGGCGATGCTCATCGACACGGTCCTGCGGGAAATGCCGGGTGTCCCCGTCGTCGCCGCGTCGGGGCTGGCGGGATTCGGCCCGGCGGACGGCATCGTCACCCGCCGGGTGGCGGACAACCTCTATGTCGTGGGAGACGAGGTGAGCGAGGCCCGGCCGGGCGAGGGGCTCATGGCGCCGCGGGTGGGAGTGGCGGCACACCACCAGGCCAACGCCGTGGTCCGCCTCCTCCTCGGCGTGGATCCTCTTGGCTGACGGGTGCCGTATCGTGCCGCGGGCGGAAGGTGCAACCCGGGAGCGTCCCGGGAGTAGGAAAGACAGAAGGAAAGAGGAAGAAGCTCCGTGAAGATAACAGTGCGGTATTTTGCCCTCCTCCGGGAGGCCGCAGGAGCGGAGGTGGAAAGCGTGGAGCTTGCGGGCGGGTCTCCCCTGCTGGGGGACCTTCTCGGCACACTCGAAGGCCGCGGCGACAGGCTGGGAGAGATGATCCGCGAACGCCCCATCCTCTGCGCCGTCAACAGGAAATATGCCGGCAGGGAGGCGCCGCTCGAGGACGGTGACGAGGTGGCCATCTTCCCCCCGGTTTCGGGAGGCTGACAGCATGAGCGATGAGGGTCGGGGCGAAGTGCGGATCCAGGCCGGGGACTTTGACCTCTCCCGGGAGCTGGAGGAGATCAAGAAGACCTCCCGGACCATTGGCGGGGTGGTGTTTTTTGTCGGAGTGGTGCGCGACTTCTCCCGGGGAGAGGAAGTGGACAGGCTTCTTTTCGAGTACTATCCCGGGATGGCTGAAGAACAGCTCGAGGGACTCAGGCGTGAGGCCATGGAGCGCTTCGGCCTGACGGACCTGCGTCTTGTTCACCGCTCGGGGGAGCTGCTTCCGGGCGACAACATCGTGCTGATCGTCTCCGCTTCCGAACACCGGGAGGCATCGTTCAAGGCGGCCGCCTGGTGTATCTCCGAGTTGAAGAAGAGGGTGCCCATCTGGAAGAAGGAGCACACCCGCTCCGGCGAGGTCTGGGTGGACGGAGGACCGTCGCCGTGAGCAGGCCCCGGCTGAGCCACCTGGACGGCAAGGGGCGGGTCTCCATGGTGGATGTCTCCGGCAAGGCCGCGACCGTGAGGGAGGCGCTGGCGGAGGCCAGGGTCGGGATGAAGGATGAGACTTTCAGGATGATTTCCTCCGGGAACGTTCCCAAGGGCGACGTCTTTGCCGCCGCCCGCCTCGCGGGAATCCAGGCGGCCAAGAAGACACCGGATCTCATACCCCTCTGCCACCCGCTCCTCATCGGAAAAGTGGACGTCGAGTTCAGCCGCCGGGCGGCGGGGAAGGGCAGGACGGCGGTGACGGTCCGTGCCCGGGTAAGGGCGGAAGGGCAGACGGGACTGGAGATGGAAGCCATGGTGGCGGCCTCCGTGGCGGCCCTGACTGTCTACGACATGTGCAAGGCTGTCGATCGCTGGATGACGGTGACATCAGTCCGCCTCCTCTCCAAGCGGGGAGGAAAGTCGGGGAGTCTGACCCGGCCGGGAGTGAAAGCGGTCGGCAGGGACGCGGAATGACGGAACAGGGGAGATCCATCTCGTACCTGCGTCTGAGCGTCACGGACCGCTGCAACCTGAGATGCATCTACTGCATGCCCCAGGAAGGAATCCGGATCCTGCCGCAGAGGGATATCCTGACCTATGACGAGCTGGTGGAGATCATCGCCACCGTCGCCGGCCCGCTCGGGCTGAAAGGCATCCGGATCACAGGCGGGGAGCCCCTCGTGCGGGGCGGGATTCTCGACCTGGTGAGAAGGCTCTCCGCCATGGGCGTGATCGAGGACCTGTCCCTGACGACCAACGCGCTCCTTCTGACGAAGATGGCGGGCCCTCTCAGGGAGGCGGGCCTTCGCAGGGTCAATATCAGTCTCGACACGCTCAGGCCCGACCGGTACCGCCGAATCTGCCGCGGGGGAAGCCTGGAGAGGGTCATGGCCGGGATCGATGCGGCTGTGGAGGCCGGCCTTGCGCCGGTCAAGATAAACCAGGTCGTCATTCCGGGAGTGAACGACGACGAGGTCGAGCAGATGGCACGCCTGACCGTCGATCGGGAGCTGCACGTGCGGTTCATCGAATTCATGCCCATCGGCAATTCGGACCTGCAGCGCCGTCGGAAGTACATCTCCAGTGCGAGCCTGCGATCGAAACTGCAGGAGAGCTTCGGTCTCTGTTCCGCCGACGGCCCGCGCGGACTCGGTCCGGCAAGGTACTACAGGATCCCCGGGGCGAAGGGGAACATCGGCTTCATCAGCCCCCTGAGCCGGCACTTCTGCAGCTCCTGCAACCGTATCCGGCTCACCGCCGACGGCTGGATCCGGACCTGCCTGCTCAGCGACCGTGTGGGGGTGGACGTCAAGACCCCCTTCAGGGCCGGGGAACGGGGAGACGTGCTGGTCGACATCTTCCGGGAAGCGATCCGCCGCAAGCCGGCATCGCACGATCTGGCCCCCAAGGGGAACGGGGGGAATTTCATCAGGACCATGTGCCAGATCGGCGGCTGAGGAGAACCCAAGTATTGGGATCTTCCCCGATTACCCGTGAAAGATCGCAAATGGGGTTGTTCTTGAAGGCCGGGATGCTGTGGGGCGGGATGCTCGCCGGGGCCCTGGCGGTTGTGTCCCCCGGCCCGGCTCGTGCGGACGTGCCGTGGCACCCTGCCCCGCCGGGAACGACCGTCAAGAACCTTCCCTTCCCCCGCGACGACGGGGCCTTCGTCTCCATGGCTTACAGCCGCGTCCTGGGGCGTTCGCCCCGGAAGAAAGAAGCCGCGAAGTGGGAGGGGGGTCTCCGCAGCGGGGAGGTGAAGAGGGATATGGTTCTCTCCGCCCTTTTCGCCTCGGACGAGTTTTTCGTCCGGAGGCTCTTTCTGGACCTGCTGGGGAGGCCGCCGGGCCGGGAGGAGCTGAAGACCCGTCTCGGGCACCTGCGCGGAGGCGGAAGACGCCGGGCGGTCTACCGGAATCTCCTCAACTCCGAAGAGTACCGCTCCACCCTCCGCTGATCCAGACGCTCCTCAGTAGCGGATGAAGAATTTCATCGCCGGGTCGTCGGAACTGCGGGCGAGCTTTTTGTAGGAGTAGCTGAGGAAGACGAGGAACGTGCCGCCGATGATGAAGAACGAGGCTACGATCAGCGACAGCAGGGGGGGGTAGATTGCGATGAGGACCCCCGCCACTATCAGAGAGATTCCGAAAACCATGATTCTCCTCCTTTCATTGGGCCCGGTCCCCGTCGCGGGCGGCTCTGCCCCCGACGGCGCCCCGGCTGTTCAGCAGGGCGAGCATCTGATCGTGGACAAGACCGTTTGAGGCGACGATATCGCCCTGTTTCAGCCGCCACGTATTCCCGCCCGTCGTCGTTGCCCGGCCGCCCGCCTCCTGGACCAGGAGCGCTCCCGCCGCAAGGTCCCAGGGCTTGAGTTTGAGCTCCCAGTAGCCGTCGAATTTTCCGGCGGCAACGTACGCCAGGTCGAGGGCGGCGGCTCCGGCGCGCCTGATGGCGAGGCAGCGGACGGCAAAGCGGGCGAAGTGATCCAGGTTGTTTTTCCGGGAGCGGCGTATGTCGTAGGGAAAACCGGTGGCGAGGAAGCCTTCGTCGAGGCGCCCCTGCCGGCTGACCCGCATCTTCCGGCCGTTCAAAAAGGCGCCGCCGCCGAGGCGGGCCGTGAAGAGCTCGCCGAGGACGGGGTTGAAGACGGCTGCCGCGAGAACCCTTCCTCGCAGCGCGAGGGCAATGGAGACGCAGAAGAAGGGAAATCCCCGGGAGTAGTTGGTCGTACCGTCGAGAGGGTCCACTACCCAGAGATAGCCCGATTCCCCCGATGAGGGCGGGCTCTCCTCGGCGAGGATGCCGTGGCTGGGGAAGGCCCGTGCGAGGATCCCGACGATCTTTTCCTCCGACTGCCGGTCCACGTCTGTAACCAGATCGATCTCGCCCTTGTGCTCCACCTTCTGAAGCTTTCCGAAGGAGGCCATCTGGAGACGGCCCGCCGCCCGGCACGCCCGCATCGCCACCCGAAGGTACGTCTTCAACTCTTCCTGACTGTGCATGGGATTCAGATTAGACAATTGATCGATGGATTACCAGATTTTTCCGGTTTTTTCGGGAGGATGGCCGGCGGAAGCGAGCAATTTTGTGCAAGATCAAGTCAGGCAAGGGGTACGTGCGGAGGTCCGCCTCAGGCGGACCGCACAAGCGAATCCTGCAGCCTGACGCCGAGATTGCGCAAAAGGGCCGCTTCCGGAAAAGAGGGTGGGGACCGGACAGTAGGAAACTGCCCGATCCCCCAGGGTTAAGGAGGTTTTTTCGGGGGCTGTTACTGCTTTTGCTTGCCCCGTTTCAATTACTTTGAAACCGACGGGGGGGGGAAAGTTCCATCCCCGAGATCCCAGTTTCCGATTCTCTCCAGCTCCTCTCCGGCGGTCAGGTCGTATCGGATCGGAGTCACGGAGATCAGGCCCTCCCGGACGGCGGCATCGTCTATTCCCGATCCGTCAGGAGCCCCGTCGAGGGTGTTCTCCCCCGCCATCCAGTAATAGGTGTTGTCGCGCGGGTCCACCCTCCGGTCGAACCACTCGAGGACGCGGAGCCGCCCCTGGCGCGTCACCGCCACACCCCGGATCCTGTCCCCCGCAAGAGGGGGGACGTTGACGTTGAGCGAGACTCCGCGCGGGAGCCCCCGGCGGTGGATTTCTCCTGCAAGGCGGCGGGCGAAGGCTGCGGCCGGGGCAAAATCGTCATGATGGCGGTCCGCCAGGGAGAAGGCCGCGGCGGGGATGCCGAGCATGGCCGCCTCGGTGGCGGCCGACACCGTCCCGGAGTACAGGACGTTGGTGCCCAGGTTGGCCCCCTGGTTGATTCCCGAGAGAACGATGTCCGGAGGAGACTTCATGATCGCCCGGACGGCGATCTTGACGCAGTCAGCGGGAGTTCCGGAGACGGCGTAGGCGTTCGCTCCGCCGGGGTGGAGCCAGGTGCTGACCCGGAGAGGATCGGAGAGGGTGATGGCGTGTCCCACGGCGCTTCGCTCCGTGTCGGGGGCGACGATGGTGACCTCCCCCAGATCCCTGACGTGCTCGTAGAGGGCGGCCAGTCCCGGTGCACCCACTCCGTCGTCGTTGGTGAGGAGCAGACGCATCGCTGCCGGCCCCGGCTACTTCCGTACGGATTTCTTCTTCCGGCCCGCGCTCTTTCCGGCGCCGGACCGGGCGAATTTTTCAACCTTGTCATGGGCGACGTTGTCGGGGAACTGCCGGGGGGGGGTCTTCATGAAGTAGGCCGACGGTCCGTCGAGGGCGCCGCTGACACCCTGGTCGAGGGCCACCTTGCAGCAGCGGATAGCGTCGATGATCACGCCGGCGGAGTTCGGCGAGTCCTCGACGGAGAGACGGCACTCCAGGTTCATCGGCACGTCGCCGAAGTGCCGGCTTTCGATGCGGAGAAAGCAGATCTTGTTGTCCTTCTGCCAGGGGACGTAGTCCGAAGGGCCGACGTAGACATTGTCGGGCTCGATCTCCAGGCCCCGGGCCTGGATCTGGGAGGTGACGGAGTTGGTTTTGCTGCGTCTCTTGCTGGCGAGCCTTTCTTCCTCCTTCATGTTGAGGAAGTCCGTGTTTCCCCCGGTGTTGAGCTGGTAAGTCCGGTCGATCGGCATCCCCCGGTCGAGAAAGAGGTTGACAAGAGTGCGGTGGAGAATGGTTGCGCCCACCTGGCTCTTTATGTCGTCGCCGATGAGGGGAAGGCCGGCCTTGCGGAAACGGTTGCGCCAGTAACCGGTCTGGGACCAGTCCCCCTCCCCGTCCTTCACCCAGCCGGAAGCGATGAAGACGGGTATGCAGTTGATAAAGCCGCACCCGGCTTTGAGCACCTGCTCCACGTACCACTTGGTGGCCATCTCGCTGCCGACGGGAAGGTAATTCACCACCACGTCGGTCTTCGTCTCCTTGAGCAGGCTGACTATATCGGCCGTGCTTCCCTCGGCCTTGTGGATGATCTCCGAAAGATACTTGCCCAGGCCGTCGTGGGTCATGCCCTTGACGACCGTCACCCCCTTGTGGGGCACGTCGGCAAAGCGGGTGGTGTTGTTGGGCTCTGAGAAGACGGCCCGGGAAAGATCCTTGCCGACCTTGTTGCGATCGATGTCGATGGCGACGGTGAACTCTATGTCCCTGACGGCATAGCCCCCGAGGACAGGGTGCATGAGGCCGGGAATGAAGTGGTCGTCGCGAGCATCCCGGTAGTACTCCACGCCCTGAACGAGCGAAGAGGCGCAGTTGCCGATGCCGATGACGCCCACCCGGATTTTGCCCATCGTGTCCTCCTTGCCGAATGTCGGGGAAGCGGCCATTTTACGCGAGCGCTGAAGGAAACAGACCGTCAGAAGCTTATACCAGACAGGGGGAGGTTTTGCAATGCGGGGGCGGAAGGGGGAAACTTCCGCGCCGCCGGACAATCTTATATACTGAGAAAAAGACCCCGCATGCACTCGGGTTCGGGCCGCGTCATGACGGCCGCGGGCCGGGGGAGTCAACAGGCCCGCGGGAGCGGGCGGAAAAGGGAGGCAGAAGGGAAATGATCGGAAAAAAACTCCGGGACGCAATGAACGAGCAGGTCAAGAACGAGTTGGAGTCGTACTATATCTACCTTTCCATGGCCGCCTGGTTTCACGAGCAGAATCTCGACGGCATGGCTCACTGGATGCGCTGCCAGGCCCACGAGGAGACGATCCACGCCATGAAGCTTTTCGATCATATTCTCGAGCGGGGAGGCAAGGTGCGGCTCCTCAATCTCAAGCAGCTCAAGACCACGTGGAAGTCTCCCCTCGAGGCCTTCCAGGATGCTGACAAGCACGAGAAGTTCATCTCGGGAAAGATCATGGATCTTACGAAAATCTGCCGGGAGCAGAGCGAGTTCCCCTCGGAGCCTATTCTGGCGTGGTTCAACGAGGAGCAGATAGAAGAGGAGGGGAACACCGGAAAGATCGTGGCCGACCTGCAGAGAGTCGGCAAGGGCAGGGCAGGTCTTCTGATGATCGACCGCGAACTGGGGGGGAGGGCCTTTCCGGCAGGGTCGCCCTTCGATCCCGCGGCGTACGGTTCGGGAACGTAGCCGGCCGGTCCCGCCCCTCTGCTAGTATTCCAGGATGAAAGAAGACGGCATTCGCGCCCGGACAGTCCTCTTCGACGCCGTGGGCACCCTCATCCGCCCCTACCCCTCGGTGGGGTCCGTCTACTCCCGGGCGGCGGCGGCCCACGGTGTTCACTGCGGCGCGCGGGCCCTGGATGCCCATTTCCGCAAGGCCTACCGGGAACTCATGCCCGAGCGCTTTGCCGGGGGGGAGCTCCTGCGGACCTCCGAGTCGAGAGAGAGGCGGTGGTGGAAGAGGGCCGTGGCGCGGACGTTCGAACGGGCAGGCTGCGGACCCCTCCCCCCGGAGGTGGTTGAGGCGGTCTTTGAGACCTTTGCCGAAGCCGATGCCTGGCGGCCGTACGCCGACGCGCTTCGCGTCCTGGAAAGGCTCGGAGAGCTCGGGGTGCGCCTCGGCGTGGTGTCGAATTTCGACTCCCGTCTCCATGCCGTTCTGGAAGGGCTCAACCTGCGGGGGCGCTTCTCTTCCGTAACCATCTCCTCGGAGTGCGGCTTCGCCAAGCCTTCGCCCCGTATCTTCCGGGCCGCCCTGCGCGACCTGGGGGCTGCGGGGGAAGAGACGCTCTTCGTCGGTGACCGCTTCCTGCAGGACTACCGGGGCCCGCACGGGGCGGGAATCCGTGCGTGCCGGCTGGTGCGCGATGGCAGCCGGCGGGGACCGCATGTCATTCGGAGCCTGGAGAGACTTCCGGCCTTTCTGCTGCGGCCGCGGCCCCGGTCCATGCCCACCAGGCCGCGGCCAGCAGCCCCAGCAGGGCCGCTGCGGCGTTGAGTCCCACGTCGTACCAGTCGAAGACCCGGTTCGGAAGAAAGTGCTG
>JAUWCW010000263.1 GCA_030609125.1 Candidatus Rokuibacteriota bacterium | reverse complement strand
CGCCGGGCCCGGATCAGGGCGGCGGAACGGGACACGTCCCTCTCCGCGGTCGTCCGGGAATTCCTGACGAAGTTCGCTGGAGGAGAAACCGACTTCGAGCGGAGAAAGAGGCTCCAGCAGGAAACGCTCGCCTCGATCACGGACTTTCGCGCCGGGAAGAGGCTGACCCGCGAAGAAGTGCACGACCGTAATGCGCTTCGTTGACACCAACGTTCTCCTTTACGCCGCCAGCACCGCCCCGGATGAGGGGGAGAAACACCGGTGGGCTCTGGAGATTCTCGGCGATGAGGACCTGGCGCTCTCCGTGCAGGTGCTGCAGGAGTTCTACGTTCAGGCTACGCGTTCTTCAGAGTCCGAGCGCCTGTCTCACGGCCAGGCGGTCTCGTTGATCGAATCGTGGCTGCGCTTCCGCGTGCAGGAAATGTCCGTCCCCCTGCTCCAGGCGGCCCTTTCCGCGAGGTCAAGGTGGAACGTCTCTTTCTGGGACGCGGCCATAGTGGAAGCCGCACGGGCCGCGGGGTGCGGCGTAGTGCTCACCGAAGACCTTCAGGACGGAATGGACTTCGCGGGTGTCAGGGCATTGAACCCTTTTCGGTAACCCCCCCCTCTTCTCTGCCGCTAAAGCAGCCCGGGACGATCCGGAGTTTCCAACAGGAGGGCTGTTGCGTGGATCAGCGCTGCCGCAGAGGAGCCCCAGCTCGAGCGGTTCGACGTCTTCAGCGATAATTCTGACAGGAAGGGCTTCGCCGGGACGGCGGCAGGGAGAAGAGAGAAATTCCTTTCAGTCGATGCGATCGGGCAGTCGCCGGACCGCTTCGAGGGGGATAACAGTGATCTTCGCGTCGAGCTGGTATTCTTTCTCCCCCGGGTAGACCACCCATAGGTGCTCGAGGCCCAGGTTCTCGAGAGAGATGCTCATGGAGCGGCTTCGCCCCGGCGCGTCGGCGTACTTGAACTCGAATCCAAATCGCTTGCCCCGTGCCATGATCATCAGATCGAGTTCAGCGCCGGCATGGGTTGCCCAGAAGTAGGCGTCCCTGGTGTCGAAGGCCGTGATCACCTGCTCGATGGCGAATCCCTCCCAGGAGGCGCCCAGCTTCGGGTGGCCGTGCATATCTTCCCACGATCGCAGCTGCAGAAGGGAGTGAAGGATCCCGCTGTCCCTGACATACACCTTGGGCGCCTTGACCTGCCTCTTGCGGAGGTTCTCGAACCAGGGAGGGAGGGCCCTGACCATGTAGGCCCCGGCAAGGATGTCGAGATAGCGGCGGGCGGTGTTCTCCGAGGCGCCGAGGGACCTGGCGATCTGGGCGGCGTTCCAGGTCTGCCCGTGATAGTGGGAGACCATGGTCCAGAACCGCCTCAGGGTTTCGGCAGGGATCGTGATGCCGAGCTGCGGGATGTCCCGCTCGAGGAAGGTGCGGATGAAGCCCTCGCGCCAGTCCATGCTGGAGGCGTCGTCTTCGGCCAGATAGGACCTCGGGAAACCGCCGCGGAGCCAGAGGCGGTCGCGGTTCTCGACGCCCACCTCGTCGAGATCGAACCCCGAGAGGTCGATGAACCCCACCCGGCCGGCGAGGGACTCCGAGGCCCCCTTGACGAGTTGGGGGGAAGCCGAGCCCAGAAGGAGGAAGCGGGCGGGGTTCTCCGGCCGGTCGGCAAGGACCCGCAGAAGTTCCAGGAGTTCGGGACGGCGCTGCACCTCGTCGATGATGACAAGTCCGGACAATTCTCCCAGGGCCCTCATGGGAGATGAAAGGCGGCGCAGGTCGACGGGGTTTTCCAGGTCGAAGTAGGCGGTACGGGGCTCCCCTTCGGCAATTATCCTCGCCAGGGTCGTCTTGCCGCACTGGCGAGGCCCGAGAAGGGCCGCGACAGGATGAGTGTTGAAGACACGCTCGATCCGTGCGAGAGCCCGGGGACGCTGGATCATGAGCCGATTTTATCCTTGAAAATCCTCATGTCAAGTTATTATTTTCAATATTGAATGGAGGGTTTTCTCCATTCAAAGGTGAGAAAAACCTGCAACGGATTCAATTGAAGAAACTGCTTCGACTTGTCCCCTTCCTTTCATGCGACAATACCGACCATGCCCGATATTGATCCCACGCTCCTCCTCTCCCTGGCCGCCGTCTTTCTCGCCGCCCTCACCCACGGGCTGGCGGGCTTCGGCTACGCCCTCGTCGCCATGCCCCTGCTGGTGCTGTGGATGGACATCAGGGCGGCCGCCCCTCTCGTGGCGCTCCTCACAGTGACCACCAACGCCCTTTTTCTCGCCGGCCTGAGGAAATCTCTCGTCCCCGGAAGGATCGTCCGCCTGCTGGCGGGAGCGCTCCTCGGCGTTCCCCTCGGGATCCTCTTCCTCCGCCACGGTGATCCAGGGATCCTGGGGCTGACGCTGGGCGTTGTGCTCATCGTTTATTCCCTGCGGGCCCTCTTCGTGAAGCGCCGTCCGCCCGGAATGGGCCGCCAGGCCGCCGTTCTCCTGGGGATCGTTTCGGGGTTCCTCGGCGGCGCCATCAACACCGGGGGGCCGCCCGCCGTCATCTACATTACCGCCCAGCCCTGGTCGAAAAGGGAAATACACGCGACCCTGCAGTTCTATTTCATCCTTGTCGGCGGTCTGATCGTCCTTGGCCACGCCCTCACCGGCCTGACGACGGCGGCCACGCTCAGGATGTACGGCGTGCTCCTGCCGGCGTCCCTCGCCGGGTGCGCCGCCGGGTACGCCCTGCACCGCAAGGTCGGTCAGGAGGCGTACCACCGGCTGGTCTATTCCCTGCTCCTCGCTCTCGGTATACTCATGCTCTGGAGGTAACCTGAGATGCCGAAATTACGCGGACACCACCTTATCTGCCTGCACTTCTACGACGGCGAGGGCTACGACGACGGCTTCATAGAAAACCTCGAAGGCGTCCTGAAGCGCATCGCCGCCGAGGGCGTCGTCGCCGCCGAGGGCCCCGACGACGTCTGCGGACCCTGCCCGCACCGCCGGGAGGAACTCTGCACTTACAGCCGCACCGCCGACCGTGAGATCCGCGAGATGGACCGAAAGGCTCTCGCTCTCCTGCGCCTTTCCGCCGGAGGGAAGGTTGACTGGGCCCGTCTCCGGAACACCGTGGAGACGATCTTCCCCGAGTGGTACGCCACCCACTGTTACCTGTGCTCCTGGCGGTCCGTCTGCGAAAAGAGCGACCTCTTCCTGGAGTTCCGCCGGCGCCTGAAATCTTCCTCCTCCTCTCCCCCCGGGGGAGAGGTCGGGTGAGGGGGCCAGGCACGAAAAGACTCAGAGCCTGGGGGCGATCTCCCCCCAGAAGGCGTCGGCCAGCTTCCGGTGCCCCTCATTGCTCGGGTGAAAACCGTCCCCCGAGAAGAGCGAGTCATCCAGCGGCACCGCGCTGAGACGCACCAGGACGGCGCCGCTGGCGGATGCGGCAGCCCGGATACGGGCATTGAAAGCGTCGATGCGGCCCCGCGTAACGTCCTTGTCGGGGTTGGTGCGAAAGCGGGGGGCCCGCGTCAAGTCGATCAGGTCGCCGACAAAGATCTGTGCTCCGGTTCTGCTCCGCAATTCGCTCAGCAGGGTGTTCTGATGCGCCCCGAAGGCCTCCTGAGATTCCCCGGCTATAAGGTCGTTCGAGCCCGTCCAGACCGTGAAGATCTCAGGGTCGGCCGCCGCCGCCTGCGGCAGAAT
>JAUWCW010000155.1 GCA_030609125.1 Candidatus Rokuibacteriota bacterium | reverse complement strand
GATCACCTTCTCTTTGAGGGGAGTGAGGCTCTCGGTGTGAAGGGCTATCTCCTCGGAGACCTTCACGAGGCGGTTGTCGGCAAGGAGCAGCGTCAGAGCTTCCTTCAGGGCGGTCTGGTCCAGGGCGAGGTCCCCGGCTATGACGGCCTTCACCGGGGGCTGCAGGCCGACGCGTCGGTAGTAGCTCTCCACCTTGCCCTTGACCTCGGCCTGGTCGCTTCGGAGTGAAACCTTGTGGGTCGAGAGGCGGACGAGATCTTTCTCGGCGGCAACGGCCCCCGCCGCCTCGAGGCGCTCCAGGAGGAGAGGGAAGGCCTTGTCCGCCAGTCTCCCGAGACGGGACTTGAGCTCCTCTCTCGAAAGTCCCGGTTTGAGGGGCTCCAGGGCGTGGTACTCCCGCAGGATCTCTCGGCACCTGGCTTCGCCGGCCGCAGCCGTGTCGGCGTCGAGAAAGAGCGGGGGCTTGCCGGGAACGCGAACGGCCGCTCCCCGGCGGGTGAGACGGTCGAGGATAACGTGCGCTTCCTGGTGATCCAGGTTCAGCCGGCGGCTCAGAGCGGCGCCGGCGAGTCCCTCCGGACCGGCCTCCCGGAGGAGAAGGAGAGAAGACTCGTCCCGATCGTCCCCGGCGAGGACCTCGAGGCCCGCCACGGCCTGGGAGGAGAACTTCTTGTGCTTCAGAGGGTGGGTGTCGACCAGCGTCCCCCCGCCGAGAGTGACGGCGGGGGAGTAGCTGCGGATGACGTAGTGGTCGCGGGGCAGGGCGACGCCGGGTGATTCGAGCCGGAACTGCACCATCCCGTCCCCGCCGGGGTCGAGACTCTCCCGGCCCAGGACCACGGTGCGTGCAAAGATCTCGCTGGTGCCGAGGTGAAGACGAACCCGGGTCCGGTTGGCGAGGGGACGGGGGGCGTTCTTGAGAAGGTGCAGGGAGGCGTCCATCAGGAAGGAGGGAGTGATGGCCCCTACGGCGGTTATGACATCACCCCGGAAGAGGGAACGCTTTTCAGCGCCCTGCAGGTTCACCGCCGTCCTCTGGCCGGCCAGGGCCTTTTCCACGGAACGGCCGTGAACCTGCAGCCCGCGGATGCGGTACTGCTCACCGGCGGGAAGCACCTGCACCGTGTCGCCCGTGCGAAGGCTGCCGGCGATGAGAGTGCCCGTGACCACCGTCCCGAACCCCTTCATGGTGAAGACCCTGTCTACCGGGAGGCGGGGAATTCCTCCGGAGGGCCTCACGGGAATGCTGCTCAGCGATGCGCGTATCTCTTCCTTCAGCTCCTCGAGGCCCTCTCCCGTCTCGGCGGAGACGCCTACGATTGGGCTCTCCTCGAGAAAAGTTCCGGCCACGAACTGGCGGATGTCGTCACGCACCATCTCGAGCCACTCCGGCTCGACGAGATCCGTCTTCGTAAGGGCGACCAGCCCCCGGCCCACTCCGAGAAGGCGGCAGATGTCGAGGTGCTCGCGGGTCTGCGGCATGACGCCCTCGTCGGCTGCTATCACCAGCACAACCAGGTCTATGCCGGTCACTCCCGCTACCATGTGATGCACGAATTTTTCGTGGCCGGGAACGTCGATGATCCCCACGGGCGGGGTCTGGGGAAGCTCGAGGTGGGCGAATCCGAGCTCGATGGTGATGCCGCGCTGCTTTTCTTCCTTGAGACGGTCCGTGTCGATGCCTGTCAGTGCACGGACCAGCGAGGTCTTGCCGTGGTCGATATGACCCGCGGTTCCTACGACGAGATGGCTCATGCCGGGATCAGGCCCTGAATGGACGCGGCCAGAGCCGGGACCTCCCCGTTTTCCACCGTGCGCATGTCCAGAAGGAGCCGGCCCTCGTGGACACGTCCGATCACGGGCGGGCTGCATTTTCTGAGAGACTCCTCGAGGTCGTGGGCGCGATAGCCGGCGCTGCCGAGAGACAGGGCCGCCGACGGTATCTGCTGCAGGGGAAGACTCCCGCCGCCCACCTGGGCCGCCGAGGAGACGACCGCAGCCTTCAGGAGGCGACGGCATTCGGGGCTGAGCCTGCGGTGGAGCCTTCCGGCGCGTAGGCGAACGCTCTTCACCGGCTCGGAGATCATTCTCAGGGTCGGTATCTTGGCGAGGGCCCGGTCGCCTTCGAAATAGAGCCTCAGTGTCGCCTCCAGGGAGGCGAGGGTGACCTTGTCGAGTCTGACGGCGCGGTGCAGGGGATTTCGCCGAACCAACTCGAGAAGATCCCGGCGGCCGACGATCAGTCCCGCCTGCGGGCCGCCGAGAAGCTTGTCTCCGCTGAAGGTCACTATGTCGGCGCCGTCGGCGACGACGGACTGGACCGTCGGTTCGCCGTGAAGCCCGTAGGGGGACAGGTCGATGAGGCAGCCGCTGCCGAGGTCCTCCATGACGGGAAGGGAGTGCTCCCTTCCGAGAGCGGCGAGATCGACGGTCTCGACGGCGGCGGTGAACCCGACAACCTGGAAGTTGCTGGTGTGGACCTTGAGCAGAAGGGCCGTTTCGGTGCCGATGGCGTCGCGATAGTCGGCAAGGTGCGTCTTGTTGGTGGTGCCTACCTCGCGCAGGACGGCGCCGCTTTTTTCCATCACGTCGGGGATGCGGAAGGCGCCGCCTATCTCCACGAGCTGGCCGCGGGAGACGATGACCTCTCGTCCCGAGGCCAGGGTCTCCAGGCAGAGGAGAACGGCGGCGGCGTTGTTGTTCACCGCCAGGGCCGCCTCCGCTCCGGTCAGCGCGCAGAGAAGGTCCGTGACATGATCCTGCCGCGAGCCTCGCCGGCCTTCGCCGACGTCGTATTCAAGGTTCGAGTATCTCCCGCCGATGCTGAGCGAGTGCTCCAGTGCCGCCGGGGGGAGGGAGGAGCGTCCGAGATTGGTGTGAACGATGATGCCCGTGGCGTTTATCAGGGGCATCAGATGGGGAAGGGACCTGGAGGAGAGGCGGGCGAGAAACTCCTCCTCCTGCAGGGGCGGGCCGAAGGGGCTTGCGTCGTCCGGGGAGGAGAGGGCGGCGATGGCCGCGCGGCGGGCCTCGAGAACTTCCCGCACCGTTCCCATGACCACCCAGCGCGGATGACCTTCCAGTGTTCGGCGGACGACTTCCAATTCGAGGAAATCGTCGACCTTCGGGATTTCCCGGTAAAGTTTCCGGCGCCAGGTCTCAGTCAATTGAACTCCTCGAAAGTGAACGAGAAATATATTCTTACGATAGCGCTGAAAGTGTCAAGTTTTTTCACGCTGAAGACGCTAACCTTTACTTTATGGGTAATAATATATATTATTGCGTTCATCATGAAAAGAAACAATATTTTCAGGCACTTCAGGAGAGTTCTTGCCGCCATCACCTTTGTCCTCGTCGCGCTCGTTCTGGCAACTCCGACGATCCCGGCGGCATTCAAGAAAGTCGCCATCGGTGAGCCTCCTCCACCATTTACCCTCCGGGGAATAGACGGCGGGGACCACTCCAGCGGAGACCTTCTGGCGGGCAAGGTGACGGTCGTTCTCTTCTGGGCCACCTGGAGCCCCCGCTCCCTGGAGACGCTGGAAGACCTGGCCTCCCTGAGCGAGAGTCTCGGGCCCGGGAGCTTTCAGACGGTGGCGATCAACGCCGAGCACCCGGAGATCACGCGGGGGGACATGGAAAAAATCAAGGCGGCGGTCAAGGACGCGGGCTCACAGGCCCTGGTCCTTGTTGACGATGGCCTCACCGTCTTCAGCGATTACGGCACCATGGCCCTTCCCTCCATGCTCGTTGTGGACAAGAGGGGGAAGGTGACGTTCGCCATGGCCGGCTACCCGACGACGATGAGGAGTGACCTGACGGAAGCGGTGAAGCTGGCCCTCGGCCTCGTGACAGAGAAGGAAATAGAGGTCGTTGAAGAATACGTGCCGAAAAACCATGCCCTTATGTACTACAACATGGGCAAGAGGCTGTACCAGAAGGGGCAGGAGGAGAAGGCGGAGGCCCAGCTGCTCCAGTCGGTTGAGAGGGACCCGGATTTCATCAGGCCTCGCTTGCTCCTCGGTGTCTACTACAAGAAGACCGGCCGCGGCGAGGAGGCCCTGAAGGAGTTCGAGAAGGTGAAGGAACTCGACCCCCGCGACAAGGAGGCCGGGTATCAGGTGGCGGCGGTTACCCTGAGGTCCGAACGTTTCAGTGAGGCGGAGCTCCTTTTCCAGGAGCTGCTGGAGGAGTATCCCGAAAGGGAGGAGTTTGCGCTTGGTCTGGCCCTGGCGCACAAGTACCAGGGTCACGAAGGGGAGTACAGGAAGGTCAGGGACAGGACCGCCGACCTCTACCCCGCGGAGGCACGCTATTACTATGATCTCGGGGGGGTTGCGGAGGCGGCTGATGACCTTTCGGAGGCGGTCGTTCTTTACCGGGGCGCCCTGGAAAAGGCCTTCGAGGAGTCCAGACGGTAGGGGGCAACAGCCGTCGTGTCAGACGACGGCGGCTATGGCGCCGGCCAGATCGCCGTGTTTGAAGACGAACCCCGCCTCCTGCAGCCGGGCCGGTAAGACCCGCTGACCCTTCAGCAGCATATTCCCCATTTCACCCATCATCAGTCGTATGAACGGCGCCGGAACGGGCAGGATCGCCGGGCGATGGAGGGCCCTGCCGAGGCAGGCGGCAAGTTCGCGGTTTCTCACCGGCTCGGGAGACGTCAGGTTGTAGGCCCCGGCGGCGCTCTCGCTGGTGAGGAGAAACTTCAGCGCTCCTGTCAGGTCCTCCATGTGGATCCACGAAAACCACTGCTCGCCGCTGCCGAGCCTCCCGCCCAGGCCGAGTCGGAAGATGGGCAGCATTTTACTGAGCGCGCCGCCCCCCCTTCCCAGAACGATTCCGAAACGGGTGATGATGACCCGGGCTCCCTTCTTCTCGGCCTTGCGGGCCTCTGCCTCCCACTGCCGGCAGATCCTGGCGAGGAAGTCGGCGCCCGGCGGGTCGTCCTCATAGAGGTACTCGTCACCGTGGAAGCCGTAGTAGCCGATGGCGGAAGTGGAAAAGAGCGTGACGCCGTCGGACTGTGCCGGCAGGGCATCGACCAGGTTCATGGTGGTGAGAACCCGGCTCTCCGTGATGAGGCGCTTGTGCGCCCGGGTCCACCGGGAAAAGATACTCGCGCCGGCGAGGTTGATGACCAGCGGGCACCGGGACAGATGCTCCTGCCAGGCGCCCCGGCGGCGGCCGTCGCCGATGACGATCTGCACGGAAGGGTCCAGCTGCGGGGGGCGGGCCCGGGCGTGAAAGCCCATCACGGTAATGTCATGGCCCTCCTTGCTGAGAGAGTTGGCCAGATTTATCCCGACGAACCCCGTTCCACCCGCGATGAAGACGTTCATAGCGAATCCCGTTTCATCTATCTATCACGAATCCAGGCCCGTGAAAAGCGCCGCCGCGGACGCGTCACTTGACAACGGCAAACACCGCGCCTTACAAATGGTCGACATGAAAGATTTCCAAAAGATTTTCAGCGCCGTCGCGGCGGCGGGTCTTCTCGTCTTCAGCTCCACGG
>JAUWCW010000256.1 GCA_030609125.1 Candidatus Rokuibacteriota bacterium | reverse complement strand
GCCGAAATGCCCGAGGAGCTTCCTCGCGCAGGCCCCGAGGGCGACCCGCGCCGCCGTCTCACGGGCGCTGGCCCTCTCGAGAACGTCACGCATGTCGTCGAGACCGTACTTCATCGCTCCCGCCAGATCGGTGTGGCCCGGTCGCGGAAGAACGAGCGGTTCGTAGCGCGGCGGCTTCTTCGCGAATTCCTCGCGGCCGCGGTTCTTCACCAGGAGCGCCAGCGGGGCCCCGGTGGTCCTGCCGAAACGCACTCCTCCCAGAAATTCGGCGGTGTCCTTCTCGATGGCCATCCGCGCCCCGCGCCCGTAGCCGACCTGCCTTCTGGCCAGGTCGGGATCGACGTCGGACGGGCCCAGGGCAAGACCGGCGGGCATTCCCTCCAGGAAGCCCGTCACCGCCGGCCCGTGGGACTCACCGGCCGTCATGTATTTCCAGACCACGCAACTCCTCCCTGTCAAAAAAAATGCACCCGGGCGAAGGGTGCATTTTTCCCTCTCTTCCCCCGAAGAGGAATCAGAGAACTCTTACGATCTTCGGCGTCAGGAAGATCATCAACTCTTTGCGGGCCTCCGACTTGCTCGTCTGCTTGAAGAGCCATCCGAGGCCGGGAATGTTCGCGAATCCGGGGGTCTGGTTCGTCTGCTCCTGGCTCCCTTCCTCCGTGAGACCGCCGATGACCGCCGTCTCGCCGTCGCCGATCAGCACCTTGGTCACGGCCTTGTTGCTGTTGATGGAGAACATGAGACCCTCTGTCGTAGGAACTGTCGGACCCTGTGAGGACTTATCGACCAGAATTTCCATAAAAATCCGGTCATCGTTGGTCACCTGGGGCTTCACCTCAAGCCGGATCCCCACTGCTTTCCACTCTACCGTCCGGTTCCCTTCCGCATCGGTCGAGGGTATGGGCAGTTCCGACCCGATATTAATGATGGCCATCTCGTTCTGCACCACCAGCACCCGGGGAGTGGAGAGGATCTTCGTCTTGCCCATTTGCTCCATGGCCGTCAGGCGAAGGTCCAGGGAAAACGTGCTGGCGATGTGCCCGAAGGAGATGCCGATCCCGCTGGTCGCGGCGCTGGCGGGGAGGTTGACCATGCCCAATGCCGACCCTCCGTCCGCCGTTTCGCCGGCGACGCCTCCCCCGATGCCGATGCTGTTCGGGAATGCAACGGGCAGGGCGTTGCCGTGGGCGGGGTCGGCGGCGAAGTTCAGACCCCACTGGATACCGAGGTCCCTGGCGTCGTTGCTCGTCATTTCAACGATCCTCGCCTCCACGACGACCGCCGGGGTGGGGGTGTCCAGGGCCGCGATGGTGCTGGCGATCTCGTCGACGTTCTCCTTCAGGTCCCGGACTATGATCGTCCCGGTCCTCTGGTCGATGGTCAGAAGACCGTCCTGGTCGACCCGCTCCGAGGTGAACTCACGGACCACTCTTTCGATTTCTTCGATGTTGGCGTAGGAAATGGAGAAGCTCCGCGTCACGAGGGGCTCGAGCTTCTTCTGGGCGTCCTGGTTCTTCCTCGTCTGTTCCGCCGCCCTGCGATTTGCCTCCTGCTCTTCCTGGATCTTGTCCATGGTCGTTATGCGGACGATGTTCCCCCCCTCCTGGATCTGGGCCAGTGAGGGGACGTTCGTCTTGAGTATGATGTCCAGCGCCTGGTCCCAGGGCACGTCGGAGAGGCGGATGGTCACCTTCCCCTTCACTTCCGGGCCGGCCACGAAGTTCAGGCCCGACACGTCGGCTATCAGCCTGAGGATGTCGTTCACGTCGGCGCCCATGAAGTCCAGTGAGAGCCTGCTGCCGCTGTACACCGGTACCGAAGAAGAATCCTCGGCCATCACCGGCGCGGTCTCGGCCGGCGCCGCGGCGGGAGTCGTCAATGCCGCCGGAGTCCCCGCGGAGGGCGCCGAAAAGGGTTCCGGAACCGCCGCGGCGGCGGTTTCAATCTTTCGGGACGGGGGCGCCATTCCGGACAGTCCGTTGATGTCGATGGCGATGGTCTCACCCACCGCCGCCACCCTGAAGGGGACCGCTTCCTTGAGCTGGGCAACGACGCGGACCACCGGGGCCCCATCCTTTTCGTACTGGAAAGCCGTTATCTTGCTCACCGACTTGTCGAGCCGGGAAAGATCGAGCGTCTTCTGGGCAGCCGGCTCGATGCGGGCGTTCCCGACTTCGACGATCAGGCGCAGGGGATCCTCGGAGTCAACCACCCTGAACTCGGGCCTGAACGCCGTCTTGATCTCGATTCGCGACTTGCCTTCAAGGGGGCGAAAGTACACCTCCGAGACCGTGTTCTCCACGGCGCCGGTCTCCATGCCGGCCGTCTCGGGAGTGCCGAAGGCGACCCGGATCGTCGAGTCGCCCTTGTGGACGGTGTAGTCGCCGGGTTTTTTCAGGTCGAAGACCACTCTGACCTTCCTGTCGGGCTGGAAGTGCTCGCCGATGCGGATCTGCTCGATGAAGGCGTCGTCCACATTGTGGACCGTGGGCCATATCTTGTTCCCCGTCTCGAAGATGTCGAAAACCAGGCTCTTGCCCTCGACGAGGAAGTACTCGTAGCGCAGCGGGCCGTCACCCTGTATCGTGGCAAGCGTCCCCGACGGGTCCTTGCGGACCTTGAGGCCCGTGACAAACTGCGCCGTCCTCGTCGAAGCCTCCGTTGAAACCTCTATCGACACCGCTGCCGGCGGCGCCTCGACGGCCGCCTGCGCCGTCTCCTGCTCCGCAACGGCCTCTTCGGACCCGGCAGCGGGCTCCTGTTTCGCTATGGGGCGGCTTTCAATGGGTTCCTCGGCAATGGGCGGGACCTCTTCGACCGCCGCCGCCGGCGTCCCCGAGATTTCCTCCGCCGCCGCTTCGCGGGGCGATATCATCATGGTTATCACATCGCCCTTGCTGTCGATCTCGTAGTGGGACGCATCCGTGAGATAGAAGTCGAGGCGGCTGTTTCCGCCGGGCGCGGCCACGGGCTTGATAAAACCCACGGTTCCGCTGTTGACGGGGATGTTCCGGGAAAAGTCCCCCAGGGAGGTTCTCTGGAGGTCCAGAACCAGGCGGAGGGGCTCCTCCTGCTGGTAGAGGGAATACGGAACAGAGCGGTCCGTTTCCACCTTGATGGTGACCTTGCCGTTCTCTTCCATGACCGTTACGTCCTGCAGCAGGGCGTGCGCCGCCGGCGAGGCCGGATCCTGCCCCCTGGCGCCCGACACCTTCGTGCTGCAAGCCGCACCGAATACCATTATAACGGCCATGACCGATGCCCATCCTGCCATCCTTGACTTCTTTTTCACCGGCCGTCCTCCTTCAACGATTCCTGCGTGATACGCATTGATTTACCTTATTAGTCCCCTCGCCAAGTCACTGCTTGCGCGGGCGAGCCTTGATGAATACCTCCTTCATGGTCTCCCGGCCCATGAAGTCCATATACTTTTCCACCACCCGGAAGCCCTGGAGACTCACCTCGATGACCTCGCCCTCGTTCTTACCGATAATCGTGCCTTTCGTGACGATGAAAGTCCGGCCGTTGGGGGCCTTGATCATCACCCGAGGGCCTTGGGTCTCGTCCAGAACGATACCGGTGATCTTTATCTGCTCCAGGTCGAACTGCTGTATCGGAGGCAGAAGGCTGATGTCCTTCTTCTTCTCCTGCAGGGTCAGGAGGGACTTGAACGGATCCCTCCGGCCGGAGGCGCTGTAGTGAAAGCTCTCGTCATCCAGGAGCTCGGCGATGCCCATCTTCTCTTCCTGCTCTTCCGCGGCCTGCGGCTCCGCCGGGGCCCCTTCCTGGGCACGAGCGGGGCCGGTCGCCACGAACAGAAGGGCCATG
>JAUWCW010000153.1 GCA_030609125.1 Candidatus Rokuibacteriota bacterium | reverse complement strand
CGCCGGGGAGAGGGCAGGGTGAGGGGAAAACGACAGAAGGAGGGTTCAACATGGACGTTGCACTCGCTCCAGGTTCCTGGCTCAGGGAAGCCAGGAGGAATGCGGGCTGGCTGATCGCCCTGGGAGTTCTTGGGGTGATCGTCGGCATGCTCGCCATCGGCTCCCCCCTGGTGGCGGGCGTCTCCGTGTCGATCGTCGTCGGCACGATGCTCGTCATCACCGGCCTCGTCCACCTTGCCGGCGCCTTCAAGGCCGGTTCCTTCGGCTCCGGCGCCTTCGGCCTCATCAGCGGCCTGCTGACGGTGGTTTGCGGCCTGCTCCTGTTCTTCCGGCCCGTCTTCGGGCTGACGGCGCTGACGCTCCTGCTGGCCGTCTACTTCTTCGTCGAAGGCGTTTCGAGCATCATTCTCGGCTTCAGGGTGAAGCCCCACAAGGGCTGGGGCTGGCTGGTCTTCAGCGGCGCCCTCGGGTTTCTCCTTGGTGTCTTTATCTACCGTCAGTGGCCCCTCTCCGGCGTCTGGGCCATCGGCACCTTGGTGGGGGTCCACATCCTCTTCCGGGGCTGGTCGTTCATCGCCATCGGTCTGGCGGCCCGCAGCGGGATTTCGGGCGTCGAGGAGGCCGTGAAGGATCCAGGGTGATCCGTCAGATTCCTCACTGGCGTTCAGAATGACAGTCGAAGGGCCCGGCATGGAGTTCCAATCGTGAAATCGAAGAGGGGAAAAAGATGAGAAAGAAAGGTTTCGTACTGACGGCAGCACTCGTGGCCATGGTCCTCGTCTGCGCCCCGGCCCTCGCCGCCGGTGACAAGGGGGACGACGCCTGGCACTTCGACCTGGCGCCCTTCTACCTCTGGGCGGCCAACATCGATGGGGATATCGGGATCGGGCCCATAGACCAGTCGATCGACGCCGGCTTCAGCGACATCGTTGAAAATCTCGACATGGTGCTTACCGCTCATTTCGAGGCCCGCAAAGGCTGCTTCGGCCTGATCTTCAATCTCGACTACCTCAACCTCGGCATCGATGAGGCGACCCCTGTCGGCCCGACTCTGGAGATTGACTTCAAGAACACCATCGTCGAATTCGATGGTTTCTACCGCATCAAGAGGGAAGCCCACGCTTTTGATTTCCTTGCCGGCCTCAGGTACACGAAGCAGGATTCCACGGTCAGCTTGAATCCCGGTCCGAAGGGCGGGCTCGACGAGAGCTGGTGGGATCCCATCGTCGGCGCAAGGTGGCTGTTCGGTTTCGCCGACGGCTGGACACTTTCCACCCGCGGGGACATCGGCGGCTTCGGCGTGGGGACCGACTTCACCTGGCAGCTCGTCGGAATCGTCGACTGGCAGCCCTGGAAGAACGTTTCTCTTCTTGCCGGCTACCGCGTTCTCGACCAGGATTACGAGGACGGCCGTGGAATTAACCGCTACAAATGGGACGGCACCATGCACGGGCCGGTCCTGGGTGTCAATTTCCGCTGGTAGCCAGGAAAGGGGGATAGTTCCCTGCATCCGGCGGGTTTTGATATGTTATAATAAAAGCGTGAAAAAACGTAATGTTAGGATTTTTGTCACTCGTGGCGAAGGTCCTTCTGTCGAGCGCGACCTGCGGTCCCGCAGCCCGGCTGAGCGCCTGGGAATGATGTGGCAGCTGGCGCGGGATGCCTGGGCATTCAAGGGGGATCCTCTTGCTGAATCCCGACTTTCGCGACATCTTGTCCGCGTTTGCCGAAGAGCGGGTTGACTTCATCGTCGTCGGCGCCTACGCGCTCGCAGCCCACGGTCTTCCCCGCGCGACGGGCGATATAGATCTCTGGGTTCGGCCGGCGGCGCAAAACAGCAGAAGAATCTGGAGGGCGTTCGAAAAATTCGGGGCTCCGATGAAAGGCCTCGAAAGGAACGACTTCGAAAAAGAGGACCTTATCGTTCAGATAGGCCGCCCGCCGCGCCGCATCGATGTTATGACTTCCGTTTCCGATCTTGATTACGACGCTGCCTGGAAGAACAGGAAAATCATCGAAATCGAAGGCGTTACGATTGCCGTTCTTGGGAAAAGTGACTTCATCAAGAACAAGAAGGCTGTCGGCAGGGCTCAGGATATTGCCGATGTCAAGCGCCTGGAGAGCCTGGACGAAGAAGACGATTGACCCGTTCGCGAAGGCACAGTAGCACCGGGCCCCTCACTCCTTCGGCTCCGCTCAGGACAGGCTCTGCCCTCCACCCCGAGGGGAGAGGATCAAGGTGAGGGGGCACGGACAACACTGACATGATCGACATCAGCGCGCTCGAATTCCACTACCCCGCGGGCGAGTTCCGCCTGAGCGTTCCCGCCTTTACCGTGGCCGCCGGGGAGAAGGTGGCGGTCATCGGGCCCAGCGGCTCGGGGAAGACGACTCTTCTGAACCTCATCGCCGGCATCCTCGTGCCGGCGGCGGGAAGTGTCGTCGTCGGGGAGGAGACGGTGAGCGCCCTCGGCGACGCCGCCCGGCGTGACCACCGCATCACCTCCGTCGGGTTCGTCTTCCAGGACTTCGAGCTTCTCGACTACCTCAGCGTTTTCGACAACATCGTCCATCCCTACCGGATCACCGGCGCCCTGCGGCTCGACGGGCCGGTCCGGGAGCGCGCTCGGGAGCTGGCGGGGAAGATGGGGATCGGCGTCTATCTCGACCGCCACCCCGACGAGCTCTCCCAGGGGGAGAGGCAGCGTGCCGCCATCTGCCGGGCGCTCCTTCCCGGCCCGAAGCTTATCCTCGCCGACGAGGCCACGGGCAATCTCGACCCGGTGAACAAGGAGCGGATCCTCGACCTGCTCTTCGCCGCCGTCGAGGAGCACGGCGCCTCCCTGCTGGCGGTGACCCACGACCACGAGCTTCTGCCGCGCTTCGACCGGGTCGTGGACTTCCACGATTTTCGCCGGGAGGAGCGGTCATGATCGACAGCCTGTACATTGCCTGGCGCTACGTCACCTACAACAAGGCGAAGACGGCCACCATCGTGGCCTGCGTCACCCTCATCGCCTTTCTCCCCCTGGCGCTGCAGCTGCTTCTCGGGGAGAGCGAGCGCCAGCTCCTCTCCCGGGCAGCGACGACGCCCCTGGTCATCGGCGCCAGGGGCAGTTCCCTCGACCTGGTGATGAACAGCCTCTATTTCGGGGACGAGGTGCCGGAGCTGATCGACATGGAGGCCGCGGAAAGGATATGGGATTCCGAGCTGGCCGCTGCCATCCCCCTCTACGTGCGCTTCAAGGCCCGGGGTTTTCCCATCGTCGGCACGACCCTCGACTACTTCGACTTCAGGGGGCTGGAGGTGGCCGAGGGGAGATCGCTGGCCCTTCTGGGGGACTGTGTCGTCGGGGCGGCGGCGGCGGAGAAACTTGAGCTCAGCCCCGGGGACGACCTCATCTCCTCGCCGGAGACCCTGTTCGACATCGCCGGCATCTACCCGCTGAAGATGCGCGTCGCCGGCGTTCTGCGGCGGACCCACACCGCGGACGACATGGCGGTCTTCGTCGACCTGAAGACGGCCTGGGTCATACAGGGGCTGGGCCACGGCCACGAGGACGTGACGAAAACGAAGGACTCCTCGGTCATCCTCAAGAAGACGGACTCCAACGTCGCCGCCAACGCCAAGCTCCTGCACTACATGGAGATCACCGACGAGAACCTCGACTCCTTCCACTTCCACGGCGACCTGACGACCTACCCGATCACGGCGGTGACGGCCGTTCCCTACGACGAGAAGTCGGGGACGATCCTGCGGGGGCGCTATCTCTCGAAAGAGGAGCGCTACCAGATCGTGCGGCCCGAGGAGGTGATCGACGGGCTCCTGCAGAACATCTTCCGCATCAAGAACGTTCTCGACGCGGTGATCCTCGTCGTGGGCGGAGCGACCCTGCTGGCGGTCATCCTCGTCTTCGCGCTGTCGCTGCGCCTGCGCCAGAGAGAGCTGCAGACGATTTTCAAGATCGGCTGCCGGCGCATGACGGTCGCCCGCCTCCTGGGGGCGGAGATCTTCATCGTCGCCTCCGTGAGCGCCGTGATCTGCCTGGCCCTGATGCTCGCCGTCGACCAGGGCGCCGAAGGGCTGGTGAGGAGGCTCTTCATCAGATGAATATTGCCCTCGTCATACCGAATAACGCCGTGGAAGGGGAGAAGAGCTTTTACGACTACTCCTTCTACAAGAAGTTTCTCTTTTCGAAGAAGTACTTCTCGTACCTGCTGGCCGCCCCGACACTGGCGTCGCTCACGCCGGCAAAGCACAAGGTGAGGATCTTCGACGAGAACATCGAGGAGATCGACTACGACTGGCCCGCCGATCTCGTCGGGATCACCGCGAGGACCATGTTCGCCCCCCGGGCGTACGAGATCGCGGCGGCCTACCGGGAACAAGGGGTGAAGACGGTCATCGGTGGCATCCATCCCTCCATGCTCCCCGAGGAGGCCATGGAGCGCTGCGACGCCGTGGTCGTCGGCGAGGCCGAGGGGCTGTGGGAGGGACTTCTCAGGGACGCGGAGGCGGGGAAGATGAAGCGCATCTACCGGTCGGGAGGAGCTTCCGACCTGACCGCGTCGCCCCCACCGTCGAGAGATGCCCTCACCCGGGGAAAATACTTCGTCGACCTTCTCCAGACCACGAAGGGGTGTCCCTTCGACTGCGAGTTCTGCTCCGTCTCGGCCTTCGACGGGCAGCGGCTTCGAAGCAAGACCGTCGAACAGGTGGTCGAAGAAGTAAAAGGGATCCGCGGATCGAGCAACCTCTACAAGAAGAAATCCATCTTTTTCGTCGACGACAACATCATCGCGAACCGGAAATACGCCCGGGAGCTCTTTCGGGCCCTGAAGCCGTACAACCTGAACTGGTCCTGCCAGGGCTCGATCAACGTCTCCCGTGACGACGAGCTTCTCGCCCTGATGAAAGAGGCGGGGTGCGGCGCCATCCTGGTGGGCCTCGAATCGATCTCCGAGCGGAACCTGGCCGCCATGGGCAAGAAGGTCAACCTGAAGCACGACTACCTCGATGCCATCGGGAAGATCCAGTCTCACGGGATCATGGTCCACGGGTCCTTCGTGCTGGGGTACGACTTCGACACCCCCGCCTCCTTCGACGAGCTCGTCGCCTTCATCGACGAGGCGGGACTGCTGATGCCGCTGATCAACGTTCTCACGCCCTTTCCGGGGACGAGACTCTACGAGCGGCTCGAAAAGGAGGGCCGCATCCTCCACCGGGACTGGAGCAGGTACGACGGGACGAAGGTGGTCTTCCAGCCCGCGCGCTTGAGCGTGGAGGAGCTCCAGGCGGGGTTCCGGAAGGTGATGCGGGAGGTGTACTCCTTCGACGCCATCTACCGGAAGCTCGACGCCATGTGGAAAGCCGATTTCTGGAAGCGGTCCAACGAGACAGACCCGATCAGCCTGAAGTACCGTCTTCTCTTCGCCGCCCGCCTCTGTTCACTCGCCCCTTCGGGCGGCAGGGAGGGGCTGAGGTTCACAGGCAGGGTCCTGCCGCGGGTCTTCGAAAAGCGGGTCAGGATCTCGACGATCGTGACCCTTATGGCTTACAACGATTTTGC
>JAUWCW010000224.1 GCA_030609125.1 Candidatus Rokuibacteriota bacterium | reverse complement strand
CGCCGGCCTCGACGATCCGCCGCTCTTTTTTGAGATGGAGGAGCTCTTCCACACGGGCAACGCCTTCGAACACACCTCGGCCTCCGGGGGACGCGCCCTCAGGCTCACCGGCTCCGACCCGCCGGGCATTGCGACGAGGGGACCGTACCGTCTCTTCGACAAGGGGGAGTACGAGGTGGTCCTCACCGCCGCCATCAACCGGCTCGAGCACTACGACACGGAATCACCGGTGACGTCCCTGACGGTGAGAAATCATCTTGACCAGTTCGCCGACGAGGCGGACCTCGAGGAGAACGTGATCATGCCGGAGAAGGTGGTCAAGGCCGGCGATTTCACAATGGGCGGCGTTTTCCAGAGTTTCCCCTTTCGATTCCGCTTGAAGCGACCGACCTTCTTGAGCTTTAATGTACGCCACTTTGCTCAGACCGCATATCTTGACACCGTGAGGATACGGAACGTGGAACGATGAAAGCTCTGGTGACCGGCGCGGGAGGCTTCACCGGCCGGGCCCTTGCCTTGAGGCTCCTGGAGAGAGGGGACGAGGTGGTCGCCCTCGCAAGGGACGCCTCTTCCTGCAGCGATCTGGCGGACCGCGGGGCGGCGGTCGTTGCCGGAGACATCCGGGACTCTTCCGCCGCCGACAGAGCCGTCGTGGGTGTGGGGGTCGTCTACCACATAGCCGCCCTCTTCAGGAGAGCGGGGTTTCCCGACTCCGAGTACCGCGAGGTGAACGTGGAGGGGACCAGAACGCTCCTGGACGCCTCGATCCGGGCGGGAGTGGGGCGCTTCGTCCACTGCAGCACCATCGGGGTATGCGGAGACATCACCAGCCCGCCGGCGGACGAGGAGACCCCCTACAACCCCGGCGACATCTACCAGGTGACCAAGATGGAGGGGGAGAAGCTGGCCCTCAGCTACGCCCGGGAAGGACGGCTCCCTGTCTCCGTGGCCCGGCCGGCCTCCATATACGGCCCCGGGGACCTGCGGCTGCTCAAGATGTTCCGCATGATAAAGAAAGGGACCTTCTTCGTCGTCGGCAGCGGCCGCCCCGGCTTCCACGTCGTCTACATCGACGACCTCGTCGACGGCTTCGTACTCTGCGCCGAGAAGGACGGCGCCGTGGGGGAGGTCTTCATCCTCGCCGGCAGCGAATACGTCGAGCTGAACGAGCTCTTCCGCATCGTGGCGGAGACCCTCGGCGTGAAACCGCCCTGGCTGCACCTGCCGGTCCTCCCCGTGCAGATGCTCGGCACTCTGGCGGAAAGAATCTGCATCCCGCTCGGCATCGAGCCGCCCATTTACCGGCGCCGGGTGGACTTCTTCACCAAGAGCAGGGCCTTCAGCATCGACAAGGCCCGCCGGACCCTCGGGTACTCCCCCCGGGTCGACCTGAGGACGGGGATCTCCAGAACCGCCGAGTGGTACCGCCGGGAGAAGCTCCTCTAGCCTGCCATGACGAGAGCGGGAACGTTCCTCAAACTGGCCGTCAGCGTCAGCTTCCTGGCACTGGTCGGCCTGAAGACCGACTGGGCCGCCTTTCTCGCCATGCTGGGGAGCATCAGCCCCCTCTACCTCGCTCTCAGCCTCGCCACCTCGGTGGTCATGATAGTGTCGAGCTGTCTGAAGTGGCAGCTCATGCTGCACCTGCAGGGGGCGCGGCCCGGCTTCCCGTACCTCATGAAGACCTACCTGATCGGCTACTTCTTCAACGTTCTCCTGCCGTCGAACATAGGCGGGGACGTGGTGCGCTCCTACTACGCCGGCCGGGAGGTCGGCGACCAGTACACCGCGGCGGTCAGCGTCTTCCTCGAGCGGTTCACGGGGCTCGTCCTCCTGCTCCTGCTCTGCTGCGTCACCCCTCTGCTTCAGCCGGAGCTCCTTTCCTACTGGAGAGTAGCCATCCCCCTCGGCGTTGCGATCTTCACGGTGCTGCTCCTCCTGCTCATTTCATTGAACACGGGCTTTCTGCATTCCGCGGGAGAGATCGTCTCCAGGTTCGGCGAGGGGGCGCGCGCCCGGGGAAAAGCGGGAGCCCGGGGCGTGCTCGGCAGGGGAGAGGCCGCGGTGGTATCCCTTGTCGGCCAGGTTGTCGCGAAGAGCGAAACGTTCTCCCGCAAGCTCCGCCTGGCGGCGGGCAGCTTCAGGCATCACGGGGGCTACCTGGCCGGCACGGTTCTGCTGACCGTCTTCTTCTACGTCGCCACCTGGTTCAACGTCCTCTTCGCCTTCCGGACCTTTAACATCGACGTGAGAATGCTCGACATCGTCTCCCTGCTCCCACTCGCCATGCTCATCTCCATGCTGCCCGTGACTCTCGGAGGCCTGGGGCTGGTGGAAGGGGCGTACGTCTTCTACTTCGCCCTCGCCGGCGTCCCCACCGAGAGCGGTCTCATCATGGGGCTCTTCCTGCGCTTCAAACTGCTGCTTACCGCACTGGCCGGCCTGGCGATGTACCTTGCCCACAGGCACACGCGGGAAGAGATAATGACCGCCACGACCCTGGAGGAGCTGTGACGAAAAAGCGCATCTGCGTTCTCGGCTCGAATTCCGGCCGCAATGCCGGCGACGCTGCCATCCTCTCCTCGATCATCGACAACTTCTCCGCCATCGACGGGGATCTCGTCTTCGAGGTTCCCACCACCCACTGCGACTACGTGAAAAAGGCCTTCCCCGGCAAGAACGTCCGCCCCGTGTCGATCATGCCCTGGACGGGCAGCGTGCGGCTTCTCGGTCTCTCCACCATGGCGTCCATTCTTCGCTCGGACGTGGTGCTCATCACGGACGGGATCATCTTCGACATCAAGCTCTTCAACCCCGCCTTCAACTTTCTCATCCTCCTCGCCTTCCTCGTCCCCTTCGCCCGGCTCTTCGGGAAGAAAGTCGTCTGCTTCTGTGTCGGGGTGGGGCCCCTCGACACCCGGGCGGGCAGGAAACTGGCCCGCATGGTCTGCAGCCTCTCGGAAGTGGTCATGGTGCGGGAGGAGAGCTCGGCCGCCCTCGTGCGGGAGATCGGCGTCCGGGAAGAGCTGATCGAGATCTATGCCGACGCGGCCTTCGTCAACATCCCCGCCCCGCCGCAGAGGGCCGACGAGATCCTCGGACACCACGGGATCGGCCACGGCGAGAAGGTGATCGGGGTCAACGTCAACTCCTACATCGACCTGTGGCTGAGACGGAGCGAGAGGCTGGACCGCGCGACCTTCACCTCCGAGTTCGCCCGGGCCCTCGACACCGTCATAGAGAGCCTGGGGACGAGAGTGGTCTTCGTCATCACCCAGGTCATGGACCGCACCATCGCCGACGAAATGCTGGCGGCCATGAAGCACGGGGAGCAGGTTCCGGTCATCTCCAACGAGCAGTACGACAACCGGGAAATCATGGCGGTGATGGGAAAGCTGGAGCTCTTCGTGGGCATGCGCCTGCACTCGCTCATCCTGGCCTCGGCCATGTCCGCTCCCGTCCTGGGGCTGGCCTACGCGCCGAAGGTGCGCCACTTCATGAAAATGCTGGGGACGGAGGACCGGATCTTCGAGCTCGACACGACGACCGGGGAGGCACTCTCGGAGGCGATCATCTCGTCCTGGGAGGGCCGGGAAGAGAATCTCGCCAGCGTCGGGCCCGTGATGGAGGAGGTCAAGAAGAGGGCGCACGCGGCGTATCGCGACGCCTGCGACCGCTACCTCAGTTAGGGCTCACGCAAGGTATGCATATATCTCCCCGACCTTCCGCCTGAAGGCGTCGATCGAATACTTCTCGGCGGCAAGACGAGCCGCGGCGGAGCCGATCCGCTCCCCGAAGGGGACATCCCCGGCCATCCTCTTCAGACCCGCCGCCATGCCCTCCGGTTCGGGGGGGACGAGGAGAGCGCAGGAGTCGTCCAGGACCTGCGTGTGCGAGCCGATCCCGGTGGCGAGCAGAGGCTTGCCCGACGCCATATAGGAGTAGATCTTCATCGGGGTGTTCCCGCCCTTGACCCTGGGGGAGACGAGGAAGTCCGCCTGCGCAAGGTAGGCGTTCAGATGCGCCACGGGGCGGGAGCCGGCGAAATGAACGCACCCCGAAACACCGAGCTCTACCGCCAGCCGGCGGTAACGATCCACGTCGCGGGGGTCGCCCCCGATGACCACCACCTCCGGACCGTCCCCCCCGGCAAGCTCCGCCAGACCCTTCAGGAGCAGGTCTATCCCCTGGTACGGTTCGAGGTTGCCCACGTAGA
>JAUWCW010000351.1 GCA_030609125.1 Candidatus Rokuibacteriota bacterium | reverse complement strand
AACCTATTTCAGACTATAATGTGGGACACTCTTTGTTGGACGCTACACCCTTCCCCAGAGTGTATCGCCTGCGACGGCATGAACTCGGAAATATCGTCAACCGCAGTGACAAAAGGAATATATCTTGACATATATGTTCCGTCAGGGAAAATGAAACGCAGGAGCTGAGGGGATATACTGTTCCAGGCGCGGGTGATATGCAGACACAGAAGACGTCGCTAAAAGCCGCCTTCCGGCCGGAGGCTCCCTCCGCTGCGCCTGTCCGGGAAAATACCGACCCGTGAAAAGCTCCCACGAACCGGTCATTGTCGGTTTTCTCTGCCACTGGTGCGCTTACCGGGCGGCCGACGTCGCCGGCATGGCACGCACCAGCTACGCCGCCAATCTCCGACCGGTCATGGTCATGTGCAGCAGCCGTGTCGACCCCGAGGTGGTCGTCAAGACACTGAGGGGGGGTGCCGACGGAGTCCTCATCGTCGGCTGCCACCCCGGCTCCTGTCACTACGTGGACGGCAACGTCAAGGCGCTCCGCCGGCACACCCTCCTGAGTGAACTCCTGGGGCAGATGGGGATAGAGAGGGAGAGGGTGCAACTCTTCTGGACGGCCGCCTCGGAGGGCGCCTTTTTCGCCTCGGCCGTCGACCGGATGACCAAGGAGCTGCGGGCGCTGGGACAACTCCGCTGGTCCGAGACAGTGCTGCACGGGAAGGGGACGGACCGGCCGGGAGCGGGCACCGATCGATGAACGGCAGGAGCGAAAAACCGAAGCTGGCCATGTACTGGGCGTCGTCCTGCGGCGGCTGTGAGGTGTCCCTGCTTAACATCGGTGAGAAGATCCTCGACGTCGACAGGACCTACGAGATTGTTTTTTTTCCCTGCCTCACCGACTTCAAGCACGAGGACGTCAGGGGCTATCCCGACGGTTACATTGACCTGTGTCTCTTCAACGGGGCGATACGCTCCTCGGAGAACGAAGAGATGGCCCGTCTGCTGCGCAGAAAATCACGAGTGCTTGTCGCCTTCGGTTCCTGCGCCCACGAAGGGTGCGTGCCCGCGCTGGCGAACCTCACTTCCGCCGAAGAGATCATGGACGCCGTCTATCGCCGGAGTCCGGCCACCGTCAACCGGCAGGCCATCCTCCCGGGCAGGCTCACCCGCGTCCCGGAGGGAGAGCTCGAGCTGCCGGCATTCTTCGACACCGTTCAGACCCTCGACCAGGTCGAGAGGGTGGACTTCTATGTGCCGGGCTGCCCGCCCGAGTCTCCACAGGTCTGGGGGGTTCTCGAGCTTCTCACGGCGGTCTTCCTGGACGGCGCCGCCCTGCCTGCACCGGGATCGGTAATTGGCGCGAACCCGGCGGCGCTGTGCGAGGAGTGTCCCCTGGAGAGGCGATCCCGGCCGGTGCAGCGCTTCTACCGCCCCTACGAGATAACGCCCGACACGTCGACCTGCCTTCTCGAACAGGGTCTCGTCTGTCTGGGACCGGTCACGCGCGGCGGGTGCGGCGCACTCTGCCCGCGGACGGCCATGGGCTGCAGGGGGTGCTACGGTCCACCGGACGGCGTGGAGGACCAGGGGGCCAGGATGACCGCGGCTCTCGCAGCGGCCACTGATGCGGGATCGCCACAGACCGGGGAGAGGGCCCTGAAGGAGAAGGTCAAGGAAACCATGGGCACCGTGGTCGATCCGGCGGGCACCTTTTACCGCTTCAGCATGGGTCACTCGCTCCTGAAGCGGGCCCGTCTCCGGCGCGACACCGGGGGGAAACGGGAAAAGGAATGAAGCGCATCACCATCGACCCCCTCACCCGTCTCGAGGGCCACGGCCGGGTGGAGATATTCCTCGACGAAGAGGGGGAGGTCGCCGATGCCTACCTGATCGTTCCCGACCTGCGCGGTTTCGAGGGGCTGTGCGTCGGCCGGCCCGCCGAGGAGATGCCTCGCATCACCAACAGGATCTGCGGCCTCTGCCCCGAGGCTCACCACCTCGCTTCGACGAAGGCCCTCGACGCCCTCTATCAGGCCGAACCGCCACCCGCCGCGCGGAAGATCCGCGAGCTGCTCTACACCGCTTTCTTCGTCGCCGATCACGCCACCCACTTCTTCATTCTCGCCGGGCCCGATTTCATCCTCGGCCCCGACAGCCCCAAAGCGGAGCGGAACCTTCTCGGCGTCTTCCGAAAACTCGGCGACGGCGTCACGAAGAAGATCATTGACTGCCTCCGGCGGAACAAGGAGGTCGTCGCACTGCTCGGCGGGCGGAAGGTCCACCCCGTAGCCGGCCTCCCGGGAGGGTGGAGCCGGAGCGTCGGCGAAGAGGAGAGACGCCGGATCGAACAGGTCGCCCGGTCGAACGTCGAGCTCGCCCTCGCCTTCCTGAAGTTCTTCGAAGAGACGGTCCTGGCGCGGGAGGAGCACCTCGACCTGATCCGTTCCGAGGTGTTCGCGAACCGCACCTACTACATGGGAACCGTCGACGAGAGCGGCCGGCCGAACTTCTACGACGGGCAGATCCGCGTCGTCGGGCCCGACGGCGAGGAATTCGCCAGGTTCCATCCCGGAGACTACCGCCTGCACATCGAGGAGCGTGTCGAGCCCTGGACGTACATGAAGCTTCCCTATTTGAAAAACGTCGGCTGGAGGGGCCTCAGGGACGGTCGGAAAAGCGGCATCTACTGCGCGTCCCCCCTTGCCCGTCTGAACGTCGCCGACGGCATGGCCACCCCCCGGGCCCAGGAGAACTTCGAGAGGATGTTCGA
>JAUWCW010000150.1 GCA_030609125.1 Candidatus Rokuibacteriota bacterium | reverse complement strand
CGCATCGGCGCCTTCCGAATTCGTGATGCCCGGAACCGCGCGCGCCGCCTCCTCGGCCGCGCGGGCGCGCGCGATCAGCAACTCGGGCGCCGGCTCCTCGATGTCGACCAGGTCGAGGTCCTGGGCCTCCTGGCTTTCAGCGCTCATCTTTTTCCGCAGGATATGCGAGAACGTGAGGATCCCGGTAAGGGGGCTGTTCAGCTCATGAGCGATGCCGGCCGCCAGAAGACCCACGGAAGCCAGCTTCTCGGCATGCGCCGCCTTGGCCTCGGCGATTTGCAGCTCGCCGGTCTTCTTTTCGACTTTCAGCTCCAGCGTCCGGTTCCACTCCTGCAGTTCCAGCTCGGAACTGCGAAGAGCCAGCATCATCCCGTTGAAGGACGAGGCGAGGTGGCCGAATTCGTCCCTGCTCCGCACGGGGATCAGCTCTCTCAGGTTTCCTGCGGAAAGGCGCTTGGATCCCATTTCCAGGTCTTTCAATGGAATGTAAATCATGCGCTGGATGAAGAGCCCCACGAAAAGGGCGGCTGCGATCACGAACCCGATGGAAAAGCCGGCGATGGTGATCGAGTCCTGCCTGAGCGTCCGGTCGATCCCGGCGAGAGAGTAGGTGATCTCAAGTACCCCCAGCACCTTCTGGTCCTCCGAATGGGCGTGACACAAGGTATTCTCATAGCATGACGGCTCATTGCGGATGACATCCATGTGGCCGAGGAAGCGGTCGCCGTCGCGGGCTCTGTATGTCCAGAAGTTGCTCGTGAGAGAAGGGGCGTTCGGTGCTCCTTCGCCGTCGTGGCAGCGGTAGCATGCTTCGGCCTCCCTGTCCACCTTGGTGGCTATTTCGGGGAGGAAGGTTGAGTGTATGATCATCCCGTCCTTGCTGAGCACCCTGACTCTCTCGATGCCTTCCTGGTTGCCCACGTCCTTGATGATCCGGTAGACCGTGGACCGCTGGTTCTGGAGCATGGCAAAACGGGTGCTCTTGGTGATGACCTCCGAGAGTTGATGGACGGACCTGACCGCTTCCTGAAAGAGCTGTTTCCGCTGGTGCCGTGTTATGAGGACCGTGAAGAGTGCGACGGCGACAGTGAGGCCGACGGAAAGGTGGAACACGACCTTGAACTTCAGCGATCTCGGCAGCCGGATTCTTTTCAAAAAACCTCCTTCCCTCGTCAAATACGATATCCGGAGAGGCATGGCAGAACACAGAACTGCATTCTCTTGGGAGACATTGTATAGCCCCTCCGGACGGTGTCAAGGCGAAGAGGGTCGAAGAGGGTTGAGATTCACGGGAGGACGCGAAAAAGGTATACTTACCAGGCTGTACCGCCTTGGATAGTGCGGAAAACGCTATGAAAATGAAAGATTACTTGCTTCTGGGCCTCGTCCCTCCCCTTGGTGCGGGACTGATCCGCCTCGTGCGCCGGTCCATGAGAATTGAAACGGTAAGCCCTCCCCCCTGGGAGGAGCTCAATCGAGAGAAGGGGGGGGTCATCTACGCCTTCTGGCACAACCGGCTCTTTCTCATGCCCTATACATACCGGGGGCGCAAATCCGCGGTACTCATCAGCCGGCACCGGGACGGCGAGATAATCAGCCGCACCATGGGCCATTTCGGCTTCACCTCCGTCAGGGGATCGAGCACGCGGGGCGGGGCGAGCGCCCTGCGGCAGATGCCGAGACTTCTCAGAGAGGGGAGAGATCTGGCGATCACGCCCGACGGACCCCGCGGTCCCGCCTGCCGCGTCCAGCCCGGGGTCATTCTCACCGCCCGTCTCTCGGGCCGCCCGGTTCTTCCCGTCACCTTCGCTTCGGACCGCTTCTTCTCCTTCAACAGCTGGGACCGCTTCCAGGTGCCGAAGCCCTTTTCGCGGGGGGTGTTTGTCTGGGGCGAGCCCCTGACGGTGAAGCGCTCCGACGACCTTGAACAGAAGCGGCAGGAACTGGAGGATTCGCTCAACGACATCACGGCCCGGGCCGACGGCTGGTTCGCCGGCGCGGCGCAGGGGGCTCCCACTCCTTCGCCGCCGGAGCGAAAGCCGTGAACGGCGTCTTGATGGCGCTTTACAATGCGCTCCTGCTTCCGCTCCTGGCGGCAGCGGCGGCGCCGGTCCTGCTGACGAGGAGGTGGAGGGAGGGACTCGGCGAGCGGCTGGGCACGCGCTCTGTGCCGGCGCCCTCCCCGGGAAAGGAACGCATCTGGATCCACGGGGCTTCCGTGGGGGAGGTCCTCGCCGCCGACGGGCTGGTGCAGGGTCTTCTGAGGCGGCATCCGGAGGCGCAGGTTGTCTTCTCGACGTTCACCGCGGCGGGAAAGAGGACGGCGCAGAAAAAATACGCCCACCTCCGGGAGCGGGTGGCCTTCACCCTTGTCCCTCTCGACTGGAACGGTCTCCCCGCCAGGGCGATCAGGAGGTACCGCCCCTCTCTTTTCATAATTCTGGAGACGGAGTTGTGGCCTAATCTGCTGAGCGCCGTGTCGGATTTCGGCTGCCCCCTCGTGCTGGTCAACGGCCGCCTTTCGGAAGGAAGCTTTCCACGCTACCTGATGATGCGGCGGTTCTTCCGGCCTCTCCTGGGGGCCTTCTCCGTGATCTGCGCCCGCACCGCCACGGACGCGGAGCGCTTCCGCCGGCTGGGAGTGGAGAAAGGGAGGGTACGGATAACGGGCAACATGAAATACGACAGCAGTGCTCCGGCCGATCTGCCGCCCGGGGTAGCTTCGTGGCGCCGCGCCGGGGAGGGCAGCGACGGAAGGATCGTCGCCGGAAGCCTGAGAGGCCGGGAGGCGGAACTGGTCCTGGAGGCCTTCGTCGAACTGCGGCGGCGTTTCCGGGGCCTGCAGATGGTTCTCGCTCCCCGCTACCCGGACCGCTTCGACACCTCCGTCATCGACCGCTTCGGATTCGCCTGGGTACGCTGGAGCGAGACGCCGGCGCCGGACGGCAAGGTCCCGGTGGTCCTCGTCGACACCCTGGGAGAGCTTGCTTCACTCTACGCAGTCGGCAGTCTCGCGTTCGTCGGAGGCACCATAGACGGCACGGAGGGGCAGAATCTCCTGGAGCCCGCCTTTCACTCCGTGCCGGTTCTTTTCGGCCCCGGCTACCGTAATTTCGAGGAGGAGGGGAGAGAGCTGATCGAGAAAGGCGGAGGCTTTGTGACCGGGAACGGTCGCGCTCTCGTCTCGACCGCCGCCAGGCTTCTTGCCGGCGCCGAAGAGAGACGTGCCGCCGGCGCCAGAGCGAAGAGCGTGGCGGAGAGCTTCCGAGGGGCGGTGGAGAGAACGCTCGATGCCATTGAAGAGATACGCGGGAGAGGAGCACGGTGACCCTCTCGGAGAAAGTGGAGAGCATCTGGTACGGTCCGGGCGGCGGGAGTGTCTTCCTCCCCGCTCTGCTCGGAGCGGCGTCGCTCGTCTACCGGGTCGGACTCGGCGTGCGCGAGCTCCTTTACGGGGCGGGCGTGAAGGGGGTGAAAAGACCTCCCGTGCCCTGCGTCTCTGTCGGCAACCTTGTTGTCGGGGGCACAGGGAAGACCCCGGTGGCGAGGTGGATTTCCGGATTTTACAGGCGTCGAGGCATGAGCCCGGGAGTGATCTCCCGGGGCTACGGGGGCGAGCGCAAAGGCCCGGAAGTGGTGACTGCCGGGGACGGGGCCGCCGGCCTCTATGGAGACGAGCCGGCCATGCTGGCTCTTCTGCAGCCCGAAGTGCCGGTGGTTATCGGGAGAGACCGGTGGGCCGCCGGTGTGAAGGCGGCCGACGCCTGCGGGGTAAAAGTACTTGTGGCCGACGACGCATTCCAGCACCGGCGACTCGGCAGGGATCTTGACATTGTCGTTGTCGACGCTGAGCGCTTCTTCGGCAACGGCCGGATTTTTCCGCGAGGCCCTCTGCGTGAGCCGGTGTCGGCCCTCGGCAGGGCGGATGTCATCCTGCTCACCAGGGTGTCCGCCGCGGGGGAATCTCTTGATGAGAGGCGGGCGCTCCTGACAGAGCTCGCTCCTGCCGCCGATCTCGTTGAAGGGGACATTGTTCCCACCCGATGGCGTCCTTTCGGCCAGGAAGCCCGGGACAGTGACGAGCCCCCGGAGGGAGGGGTCTTCGCCTTCTGCGGCCTTGCAAACTCCAACGGCTTTGCCGGGACACTCCGGGGAATGGGCCGCGCCGTGGACGGCTGGCGCGCCTTTCCCGACCATCACCGGTATTCGCGGGGAGACATCGAGGCTCTCGCACTCGCAGCGGATCGCTCAGGCGCTGTCGCGGCGGTCACGACCGCCAAGGACGCTGTACGGCTCGGCGGCTGGCCGGGGCGTGTGCCGCTCTTCATCCTCGACGTTGAATTGAATATCCTCGCCGGGGCCGAACGTCTGGAAGAGAGACTCACCGCCGCGGCGATGGGGAGGATCGAATGAAGTACCGCCTCGAGAGCGCCGTCCTCAAGGCCGTCTTCGCCTTCTTCTCCTCACTGGAACCGGAGAGGCGGCTGCGGTGGGGGAGGAGCGTGGGGAGGTTCTGGTACGCCCTCGACCGGAAACACCGTCGCCTTGCAGTCGAGAACATCGTGCGCGGTCTGGGGCTGGAGCGAAAAGAGGCGGAGGAGGTGGCTCTGAGGGCCTTCAGGAACATCGTGGCCACCCTGGCGGAGTTTTCCAGCTTTGACGCCTTCGAGGACCTGGTGAAAAACGTCTCCGTCGAAGGGCTCTCCCATCTCACGGAGGCCCTGAAGAAGGGCGGCGGGGCCTTCCTCGTTGGGGGCCACTACGGCAACTGGGAGCTGGGAGCGGCGGCGCTTGCCCGGAGCGTACCCCTCACGGCGGTGGTGCGCCCCATGAAGAACCCCCTCGCAGACCGTCTCATCAATGAGCGCCGCGGGATGGGCGGAGTGCGCGTCATGGGGCACCGCAACTCCACCAGGCAGATCCTGCGGAAGATAAGACGGGGAGAGGCGGTGGGAATCCTTCTCGATCAGAGCGCAAGCCGCAGCGAGTCGGTCTTCGTCCCCTTTCTCGGCCGCCCGACGACGGTGAACTTCGGCCTCGCCCTCCTGGCGTCCAAGACGGGCGCGCCAGTGCTTCCCGTCTTCAGCATCCGCAGGGAGGGAGGGCGTCACGTGGTCCGGGTCGGAAAGCCCATTGACATGGTAAGCCTCCCCGACCGCCAGGAAGAGCTCGGTATCAACACTGCCCGCATCACAGCAGTTCTGGAGGAGCACATCCGCCGGTATCCGGACCAGTGGTTCTGGGTCCACAACCGCTGGAAGACACAGCCCCGCCGGGGAGAGAGGGTCTTCGAACCATGAACCCTGGAGCCTTTCTGGAAAGGAGGAGGGTGGCGATAAGCTGGGTATTCGCCGCGGCCTATATTTTCCTCGCTGCTCCGCGGCCGGCCTCTCTGGCGGTCGGGTTTACCGTCATGGTTCTTGGGGCGGCCTTTCGCACCTGGGCTTCGGGGCACATCCGCAAGCAGCAGGAGCTCGCCACCGCCGGGCCTTATGCATACACGCGCAATCCCCTCTATTTCGGGAGCTTTCTCATTGCCTCGGGAGCGCTCGTCATGGGGATGAGCGGGGTGATGGCCCTGCTCTTTGGCGCCGCGGCCCTGCCGCTGTACTGGACCGTCATGGCCCGCGAGGAGGAGTTTCTGACGGAAAGGTTCGGAGGCGGGTTTATCA
>JAUWCW010000173.1 GCA_030609125.1 Candidatus Rokuibacteriota bacterium | reverse complement strand
CATCACGTCGATGACTTCAGTGGCCCGTTCCCTTGCGCGGGCGTCGACGGCGAGGACCTTCTCCACCGTCAGCGGTCCGGGTATCGCGGCAAACGAATCCAGGACCTGCTCGGTAACGGATACAATCTCCGGGAAGCGGATTCTCCCCGAAAGAAACGCTTCCACAGCAACCTCGTTGGCGGCGTTGAGCACCGCCGGCTTCCCGCCGCCCGCCGCCTGTGCGCTCCGCGCCAGGTTCAGGGCCGGGAACCTCTCCAGGTCGGGCGGGACAAACTCCAGCTTTCCCGCCTCCCCAAGGTCGAGCCGCTTCCAGGGAAGGGCCGGCCGGGCCGGAAAGTATAGGGCGGAGGCGATCGGAATCCGCATGTCCGGCTGCGAGAGATGAGCCAGCATGCTGCCGTCCACGAATTCGACGATTCCATGAACCAGGCTCTGGGGATGGACCAGGACCTGCACGCGGTCCAGGTCGACGTCGAAAAGCCAGCGGGCCTCGATCACCTCGAGCCCCTTGTTCATGAGGGTGGCGGAATCGATGGTCACCTTCTCCCCCATGCTCCAGTTGGGGTGGCGCAGGGCGTCGGCGGGCGTGATGTCCCACAGGTCCAGCGTGAGATCGGCGTGAAACGGGCCGCCCGAGGCGGTGAGGGTAAGCGTCCGCACTTCTTCCCGGGAGCGGCCGTGGAGGGCCTGGAAGAGGGCGCTGTGCTCGCTGTCGACGGGCAGAACCCTCCTGCCCGTCCGACGGGCCCTCTCCATGATGAGCTCACCCGCGGCCACCAGCGTCTCCTTGTTCGCCAGGGCGAGGTCCTTCCCCTCCCCCAGCGCATGGTAAGCGGGGAGGATCCCGGCGGCGCCGACGATGGCTGAAAGAACAGTGTCCGCCTCCTCGAGCGTCGCCGCCTCGAGCACCCCCTCCTCACCGGAAACAATCCGGACCGGCAAACCCTCCAGTTCCCTTCGCAGAGAGTCCTCCCGGCCGCTGTCCGCGATTGCCGCCAGGGCGGGGCGGAACTCCCGCACCTGCCGTGCGAGCCCCTCCGCGTTGGAGCCCGCGCAGAGCGCGACGGCACGGAGGGCGCCGCCCGACGCCCGGATGACGTCCAGGGCGTTCTCCCCGATGGAGCCGGTGGATCCCAGAATGGACACGTTTGTCATGACTCAGAACACTGATGATTGGATGAGAAGATACCCCACGGGGATCCCCAGAAGAAGGCTGTCGATCCTGTCGAGAAGACCGCCGTGCCCCGGAACCAGCCGGCCGCTGTCCTTTACGCCCTTCGCCCTCTTCCAGAGAGAGACCACCAGGTCCCCGGCCTGACCGCATGCCGCCACGAGAAGAGAGAGAAATGCCGCCTGCCCCGGTCTCACCTCATCGAGCAGCAGCCCCGCCAGGAGCGTGCCGGCGGCGACGCTGGCGGCGAGACCGAAAGCCGACCCTTCAACAGTCTTCTTCGGACTGAGCAGGGGCGCGAGCTTTCTCCTTCCGAACCGCGATCCGCCGTAGTAGGCGGCCGTGTCGCCCGCCCAGAGGACAACGAGGACCACCATCACCCAGGAGGGTCCCTGCGGCACCTGCCTGAGCATGACGAGACAGCCGAAGGCGTAGGCGATCAGGACCGTGCCCAGCACCGTCTCCGCCGTTTCCTGAAAGCGCTTCGCCGGATCTTCCACGCCCACGAGGGAGGCGGCGGCAATGAGCAGAAAAACCCCTCCCGGCACCGCCCAGTGATACCCCGCACCGGCGGCGAGCAGCCCGGCGGAACCGGCGGCCAGAGAGGCCGCGCCCATCACTCTCCCGATCCCGCAGAGGCGCAGATACTCCATCTGGGCCAGGACAAATAGCGCGGCGGCGGTGAGGGCAAAAACCATGGGGCCCGCCAGAAACACCGCTGCCACCACCAGGGGGACGCCCACGAGGGCGCTGAGCACGCGCTTCATGCCTCGATCCTTTCCCCGGATTCCCGGGCCTTCCTGGCTTCCACGATCACCTTCTCGAACTGCTCTCCACCGAAATCAGGCCACATCTGCGGCGCGAAGTACAGCTGCGACCGGGCGGACTCCCAGAGAAGAAAATTGCTCAGCCGCCTCTCGCCGCTCGTCCTTATAAGCAGGTCCGGCGGAGGCACGTCGGGAGCGTAGAGGTGACGGCTCAGGATCTCGGGAGTCACCTCCCCGCCCTGTTCCCTCCCCTTTTTCCTTTCTTTTGCAATCTCCCTGACAGCGTCGAGAATCTCGGTCCTGCCGCCGTAGCTGAGGGCAAGGATCAGGGTGAGCCCCCGGTGGGAGGCGGTCTTCTCCATGATGCGCCTGAACTGCTGCGACACCCTCCGCGGAAGCCGGTCGAGCTGACCGATCGCGCGGAGCCGCACGGCGTCACGGTGCAGCCGCGGAATTTCCGAGGTGAGGTAGTCGTAGAGCAGCGCCATCAGGCCGCTGATTTCCTTTCTGGGCCGCTTCCAGTTCTCGACAGAAAAGGCGTAGAGGGTCAGGTAGCGTATACCCAGGGTGCGGCAGGACTCCACCACCGACTGCACCGACTTGATACCCGCCCGGTGCCCCTCGATTCGGGGAAGGTTGCGCTGCTTTGCCCAGCGCCCGTTTCCGTCCATGATGACGGCCACGTGTGCGGGCCAGGAATGAGACGCCTCAGCCATGAGTTCCCGGCTAGATTTCCAGAATCTCCTTTTCCTTCTTCTCCATGATCCCGTTCACCTGCTCGATGAACCTGTTCGTCAGCTTCTGCACCTCAGCCTGGGCAGTGTGCATCTGGTCCTCGGAGATCTCTTTCCTCTTCTCCAGGTCCTTGACCTGCTCGTTGAGCTCCCGTCTCACGCTGCGAAGAGCCACCCGGCCCTCCTCCGCCATCTTTTTGGCCACCTTCACCAGTTCCTTGCGCCGCTCTTCCGTCAGGGCCGGGATGGAGATCCTGATGACCTTGCCGTCGTTGGTGGGCGTCAGGCCGATGTTGGCCCGAAGAATGGCCTTTTCCATCTCGCCGAGAACCGTCGGGTCCCAGGGCTGGATCACGATCAACCGGCTCTCCGGCGCAGACACCGAGGCCACCTGATTGATCGGCGTGGGAGTGTTGAAGTAGTCGACCTGGATGCCGTCCAGGATGGCCGGCGAGGCGCGGCCCGTTCTGATAGTGCCGAGCTCTTTCTGCAGATGGGCTACGGGATGCTCCATCTTTTCGGCGGTGGTCTTTTCAAGGTCCTTTATGTCTTTCAGCATGGCACCTACCCTTCCTTGACGATGGTTCCGATGTCCTCTCCCTTCATGATGCGCATGAGGTTGCCCCTCTTGTTCAGGTTGAAAACGACAATCGGCAGACTGTTGTCCATGCAGAGAGAAACTGCGGTGGTGTCCATGACGGCCAGCCTCTTTTTGAGGACATCGAGGTATGACAGCTCCTTGAACTTCTTTGCCCGTGGGTTCTTGACCGGGTCGGAGCTGTAGACACCGTCGACTTTGGTGGCTTTGAGAAGAACCTCGGCGCCGACCTCCATGGCCCGCAGGGCCGCCGTCGTGTCCGTGGTGAAATAGGGATTGCCCGTGCCGCCGGCGAAAATCACGATCCGCCCCTTCTCGAGATGGCGCACCGCCCGCCGGCGGATGTAGGCCTCGGCCACCTGCCGCATCTCAAGGGCGCTCATGACCCTGGTAAAAGCGCCCAGCTTCTCGAGAACAACCTGCAGGGCGAGAGCGTTGATCACCGTGGAGAGCATGCCCATGTAGTCCGCCGAGGCGCGGTCAAGTCCTGCGTGTTTCGCCTCCTCCGATCCGCGGATGATGTTGCCGCCGCCGATAACGAGGGCGACCTCCACGCCGAGTTCGTGCACCTCCCGCACCTGCCGGGAGACGTTCTCGAGGACGCCGTAGTCTATACCGCGGTTGCCGTCCCCCTGGAGAGCCTCTCCACTGATCTTCAGAAGAACCCTTTTGTATCTCGGACGGCGTCGGCCCAAGGGATCAGTCCCTCCCCAGCTGGTACCTCTGGAAGCGGCGCACGCTGATCTTCCCGCCCATGCCGGAGGCGGTGTCGTTGATCAAGTCCTGCACCCGTCGCTCCGGGTCCTTGATGAATTTCTGGTTGAGAAGGCAGGTTTCCTCAAAGTACTTCCTGATGCGGCCTTCAACGATCTTTTCCAGGACATTCTCGGGCTTGCCGGATTCCCTGGCCTGTTCGAGAAGGATCTCCTTCTCCTTGGCGATGACTTCCCCGGGAACGTCCTCCTCGCTCAGGAAGGCGGGGGAAGCGGCTGCCACCTGCATGGCAAGGTCCTTCACAAGACCCCGGAAGTCGTCATTTTCCACCGCCGCGGCATCGCAGCCGACGTCGATGAGCACCCCGATCTTGCTTCCCGGGTGTATGTAAGCGCCGATGACCCCGTCGCCCTCGCCGGCAAAGCGGACGAACCGGCGCAGACGCATGTTCTCGCCGATCTTTCCCACTACCGCGCTGAGAGCGTCCTGAACGGTCCGGCTCTTGTCGCTGACGAACGGCTGGGCCAGCATCTCCTCGACACCGGCCGTGTCGTCCGACTCGGCGGCCTGACGGGCAAGGTCGGCAACGAGGCCCTTGAAATCGTCGGTGCGGGCGACGAAGTCCGTTTCACAGTTCACCTCCACGAGAGAGCCGACCTTCCCGTCCTGCGAAAGGTGGGCCACGATGAGACCCTCGCCGGTTTCGCGGTGAGCCCTCTTGGCCGCCGAGGCGATCCCCTTCTTGCGGAGAGAATCTACCGCCGCCTCGAGATCACCATCGTTCTCCGCGAGGGCCGCCTTGCAGTCCATGAACCCGCAGCCTGTCTTCTCACGGAGTTCCTTTACAGCCTGGGCACTGATGGTCACTTTGCTTTCTCCTTCAACGCCGGGGCGCCTGCCCCCGGCTCAACAGCCGCGGCTTTCGTCTCAACGGCGGGAGCCGGTGTTTTCTGAGCCTGCTCCTTCTCCGTCGCTTCGCCTTTTCGCTCCGCCTCAGCCTGGGCGGCGGCCTCGGTTTCGGCAGCCTTCTGACGTACCTCTTCCTTTTCCTCCGCAGCCTTCTTCTCGGCGTACACCTGGCTGCCCTCGAGAGCCGCCTCGGCAACCTTCGAAGTGATGAGCTTGATGGCCCGGATGGCATCGTCGTTGCTCGGGATCACGTAGTCGA
>JAUWCW010000178.1 GCA_030609125.1 Candidatus Rokuibacteriota bacterium | reverse complement strand
CTCCTCGGCGGTGGCGAGCCCGGTGTGCGAGTCGGTGGAACCCACCATGCCGGACTTGTAGGGGTTCACACCGAGTCTCTGCTCAAGCTTCAGGCCGTTCTTGAGGGCCTCCCGGGCGTACTCGTACTGGTACATCTCCGGCTTCTTTGGCACCGGGCCGAGGTTTGCCTTGTCCCAGGGCTCGTAGTCGGCAAACTCATCGTTCGGCGAGAGGTAGGGATGTGCTTCGCCGACGCCCTTGATCTGGGTCACCTCGTAGATCGGCTCCCAGCGGATGCGCCTCTCGGCATATTCCTTCGTCAGGGGCTTGCCGGTGGCGGGGTTGATTTCGGGGAACATCAGTCCGTTGGACAGGTTGCCGTTGTGGGCCAGGGCCAGGAGCCGTCCACCGGTCTTCTCCTCGAAGGCCTCCATCCACGTCCAGAGGTCCTCGGGGTTGAAACTCTCCGCCGTGGTGTAGGGGAGCATCCGCTTTGCCTCGTCGGCATCGCCGCGGTAGAGGACGTTGCGGTGCAGGTTGTTCCCCCCCTCCGTCGATGTCCACTCGTAGCCGATGATGGTGGTGAAGCGCCCCGGGTCGTTGAACTCCTCGGCGGTCTCGATATACCGCTCCCAGATGGAACCGGCAAACTCCTCGCTCATGATGATGTCGGGCATCTTCTTGTCCGGCACGTTGCCGGTAAAGGTCTCGATGACTTCCATCGTTGCCGCCAGGGCCGTTTCCCCGCCAGCGTTGATCCGGTCATGCCAGTCCTTGAGCATCGGCTCCCGCATGAGGTCGGGATTGCCGGCGACGATCTCGTTCATGGCGCCCATGGCGTCGGAGTGGTCGGCCACGACGAGCCAGTCCAGGGGTCGTGAGAGCTTCACCCGCTCCCCGTGGGAGGCCGTCACCTCCTCGCCCCGGGCGAAGCGGTAGGCCTCCTCGGGTCCGAGGGTGACGCCGAAGGCCCTGGCATCGAGGGAGAGGGAGGTGTGCAGGTGCGTGTCGCCCCAGAGGACCTTCGTCGGGTAGTTGCGGCCCGCGTAGGGTGAGTAGCCCGGCGCCTTGAAGACGTCCTTGACGTCCTCCCTGCTCACGCTGCCGGCGAAGTCGGCGGAGGCCGGCAGAGCGAAAAAGAGGGTTGAGCAGATCACGGTGCAGACGGTAAGAACCCTTGCTACCTTCATGTTGCTCTCCTTTCCCTTCTATCGAACGGTGACAGAGAAAATAAATCAGTTACCTTGTTGGGCACTGTCCCCAATTTCGTTAGATGACGCGCTCCTCGTCGAGGATCTGGACGCCGGCGAGCTTCCAGTAGTCTCCATCAGGAACCAGAATCAACTGTGCCCGGTAGGTGTTGCAGCGGTAGTGCTCGTGGCCCCAGTGGCGGACCGAGCCGAAGACGTCCCATGTCGCTGTAACCGCGATCCGTCCGTCCCCGACCTCTTCCATGGATTCGATCTCTTTCACGTCGAGACGGTCGATGACGGTCCTCGCCCCCTCGGCCTCATCCATCGTCATGGAGTCGCGGTTCTGCAGGTAGACCTCCGCGAGGAGTTCCCCGACGACGCTCCGGGCAAGCTGGTCGTAGGCGGCCTCCTCCTTCTCATTGGAAAAAGACCGGTAGGTGTTGAGCAGAAGGCCATGAAGGACGCGTTCCCCCTCATCTTCGGAGAGTCCGGACCGGGAGGCGAAGATCCCGGCGGCGGATATTCCGGGAAGCGCGTAGCCCGCGACCGATCCCGCCAGCAGGGCCGCCGTGCAGAGAACAATGCCGCGCTTTCTCGATGCGGGCAGCAGGGCCATGGCAAAAGCGGCAAAGAGCAGGCCCGGGAGCCGGAACCTGTCGAGCATCGTCAGCCCTGCCGTGATGGGACCGCCTGTGTCCTCCGGGCCGCCGCCTTCGGGCACAACCGTGGAGGGCTCGTTCGGCCGCAGGACCACCCGGTGCACCCGGCCGTCGGCGAGACTGACCCGCACCAGGACGTCGGTCATGGTCGCCTCGAGTCCCTTGATCCTCAGTTCCCTGCCGGCCATTCCCCCCTCCCCGGGAACGACCTTCCAGCGCTCGACGAACGAGGCGGCGGCAGCGGTGACGCTGCGCTCCGAGACGGCGCGGAACCCCGGAGGAAAGAGGGGGTCAATGGCCAGCCTCTTCCCCTTGTAGAGCGGGACCTTCCACGTGATGTCCAACTCTCCCGAATCGCGCTCGATGACCTCCAGGAAGCCGGGGTGGACGTTGTGGGCAGACCCCGGCGCAACTACGAATAGGGCCGGCAGCACGAGAGCGACGGACAGAGTCAGCGCCCTTTTCACTCTTTCCTCTCCCCCTGCTCCTCACTCTCCCGGTACGGCATGTTCTCCACCAGGATCCGGTACTTCGACTTGATTTCCCTGTAGGCGGCGGCGTTGACCTTCTCCTTCCGCTCGCTCATCAGGTCCCGGACGACCTCCTTGCGCACCTCTTCGATGTCAGGCAGGCGGGAGTCGGTGCGGTCGTGCACATACACAAGGTGCAGGCCGTACCCGGAATAGACCGGGCCGTGCCACCTGCCCGCCTCCATGGGCGCCACCGAGTCGGCGAAGGTCTTCCCGAATTCCCGTGCGATGCTGTCGGTGCTCTGTGTCGGGTAGTAGGACTGGAGCATGAACCTGTCTCCCAGGGACGAGGTCCGGGACGGATCGAATTCCTCCGCGAGGACTTTCTCCAGAACTTCCCGGGCGTCGTTCTCCACTCCCTCTCCACGCCGGTCGCGGTTGAAGTAGACGTGGGTAAAGCTCGTGTGGGCGGGGACCCGGTAACGTTCCCGGTTCCCGTCGAACCAGCCGCTGATCTCTTCGTCCGTCGGCTGCGCCATCTCGGCAAGGTCCTTGAAGAGAAAGTCCATCTTCTGTGCCATCCTTCGCCGGACAACGGAGTCGTGCTGGTCGAGGCCCATGGAGACTGCCTCGCGGTAGAGGACCTCTTCCCGTATGAAACTGGCGACGAGCCCGTCAAGCTCCCGGGGCGTCGGCTCCCTCCCCATCTTCCTGTTCCAGGTGGAACGCAGCCACTCTATGTCCGCCGAGGTGATCGCAACAAGAAGGGGATCGCCGCGGGAGCCGGTATCGGCCCCGGAGTTGAGCACGGCGTGGAGCCCGAAGACGACGAGACCGAGGAGAAAAAAATGCAGAAGGGGCTCTTTCAGGAAGCGCACGGCATTCATTGGCTTGACTTTCTCCGGGTGTTTAGATGATGCCCTTCTACTCTTCGACTTTCACACTGTCAAGCCATTCGGGGTCAGCCCTTGAATCGTGAAGCTGCCGCTCCATGCCGAGGCGGCGCTGCCTCGCATTCACGATTCAAGGGCTGACCTCGTTCACCGTTCAGGCGTCGTCGGCGGAGAGGGTGGTCTGATCGAACCTGAGGAGGGAGCCGAAGTGGACGAGAAGGCGCTCCACCGGCGTCAGCTCGGCCCGTTCCTTCAGAACGCTGCGGGCCAGGGCGGGCTCGTCGGTGATGATCACGTCCACTCCCCGGCCCATCATTTTCGACATCCCGAGCCGGTCGTTCACGGTCCAGACGTGCACCTCCTTGCCCGCCCGGTGGGCGGACCGGATGAACCCCGCCGTGGCCAGCCTGGTGCTCACGGCGAGAAAATCGGCGTTGATCTTCGCCAGGTTTCCGACGGCGGCGGCGGAAAGAAAACCCACCTCCCAGTCCGGTCTCAGGGCCCGGACCTGCCTCACCCCGTCGTAGCTGAGGGACATGAGGACCACCTCCTGTTCCATCCCTGCCTCTTCGACGGCCTCCACCACCCTCTCCGCGAGCCTGACGTCGTGACCGTTGTACTTGAGCTCGATGTTCACCCGCGCCCTGCCGCGCGCCATCTCGAGGACGTCGCTGAGCGGGGGGATCCTCTGGTCCGAGAACTCCGGAGAGAACCAGCTACCCACGTCTATGCCGCGAAGATCGTCGTAGTCGGCGTCCCAGATGTTCAGCTTCACGCCCGCGAGCCTCATCAGGTCCGCGTCGTGAAGAACCACGATCACGCCGTCCGCCGTTTCCTGCACGTCGATCTCGACGAAGTCCGCTCCCTCCTCGAGCGCCAGCGCCACGGCGGCGAGTGTGTTTTCCGGGGCCGCGCCGGAGGACCCCCGGTGGGCTGCGATCAGAACGTCATCCTTTCCCCTGATGTCGTCGAACAGGTAAAAGGAGAAGCCGAACGCAAAGAGGACCGCACCGGCGAGGGCGGCGAAGGCCGCCCTTGACCTGATGGGGAAGGACCAGAGACGCTCTCGAACGTGACGCGGCAGCCCGGGAATCCGTTCTCCCGAATCTTCGGCGAGGTTCCGGTAGAGGGAGATCACCATGGCCGACGTGCCCGCCATGGCAAGTACGGAGAGAAGGAGAAGAACGACGGCGTTCAGGAGAAGAAGGGCGCCGATGGCGACGGCCAGCACGGCAAAGGAGATTCCCGCTCCCAGGGCGGCCGCCCTGCCGAGGAGCCCCATGATGCCCGTCGCGACGGAGGATAGGAGGAGGGTCGCGAGGAGCCACCCGACGAAGAGGGCCGCAACGCCTCGGCGGATGCCGGTTGTCCTTTCGGCGCTCAGAAAGAGGGCCGCGGCGGGCGGTCTCCCTTCGAAGAGAACGATCGGCATGGAGAGCGACCAGCGGATCAGCGCCCTCGCCAGAAAGACCGCCAGGGCCGCCCCGAGAGCGCCGGCAAGCGCGACGGCCTTCCAGAAATCGGGAGGCTTTTCGGCAAGATAGTAGTTGATGTCGTACTCCGTGAGAAAAACGAGGTAGACCACGCCCACAGCCGCAAGAAAAGGCGCCGCGGTGAGCAGAAGACGAACGACGATCTGCCCCGCCAGCCCGGCGATCCCTCTCCACCGGGACGCGGTGAAGCGCAGGCCCGCCGTCCATCCGACACACCCTTCCCGTGAAGCGCTGATGCAGATGGTCATGAGGGCCGAGAGCTCCACGAAGGTGACGGCCGCCACCACCGTGGCGACAGCGGCGACGGCCGCAATCCCGAGGGGGGAGACGAAAAAGAAGAGGATCTCCTCGTCCGTCAGCCACGAT
>JAUWCW010000309.1 GCA_030609125.1 Candidatus Rokuibacteriota bacterium | reverse complement strand
GTCGTGGGACTTGGTAATGCATCTGCAACCTTAAATATAACCAAAAATGATCGTTCTGCGTCAGGCTCGAGTCCATCGTCAATATTCCACACTAGAGTACTCGTTGTGGGTTCTGTATGTGTTATCCCTAATGCGTCCCCTTGTGGCGGCTGACAACAAGGCGCTTTGATCACCATACTGGTATTCAGCCTTCCACTTCTCCAATCTTACCTCACGATTCTTGCCGCCAAAATCCGTCCTCTTCTCTCTCGTCGGAAACACATACTCCTGGTTCCACATCACGTACCCCGGCTTGTAGACGGTCAGGGTCCTCTCCTTCGCGAAGGGGTAGCGCAGCCAGAAGCGCGGCACGTTGATCCAGCCCTTTTCGTCGGTGTGGCCCTCGGCGAACTTCGCCATTTCGATCGACGGGCCTTCGAACCAGTCTTTCTTCCCACCGACAGTTTTCCACCACGCGGCCAGATAGACCGCGCCCTCAATCGGCTCACCGGTCTCGGCATCGACCACCTTGGCCGTGTACGGCGCGGAGCCGCACGCGGTCACCAGCGGCAGGGCCAGGATCAGCAGCGCCAGGAGCCACTTCGTCATCGATCTCATCGTCAACACTCCCGTCTTGTATGCATATCAATCACCACTGGAGGATCTTCCAGTCCCCCGCCCCGTCCCTGACGAAGACCACCTCGAAGAGAAAGGGCTTGCCGTCATCGTACCGCAAGACGCCGTACACCGCCTGCTGCTGCGTCACGCTGAGAGGATGGATATCGCCCATGTCCTGGACGATCGCCGGAAGCTGGGCGCCGGCATTGGTGAAGAGCCCGCGGTATCTCTCCCGTGTGCGCGGCGAAAAGTGCACGAGCGCTCCTTCGATGTCGCCCGCCGAGAGCGCCCCCCTGATGCCCGCCCAGGTGTCGGCGGGAGCGCTGCCTTCGTTGTCGGGGAGTTTCACTTTCACGATCCGCCTGTTGCCGCTGTCGGCAATGAAGTAGATGTTCTCCACGGGGGATTTCGCCCTCGCCACGGCCGTGGGGCGGGAGAGGCCTCTCAAGTCGCCGGCGAGCGCGTCGATGTGACGCACGAGAATGCCCGCCTGGTTCTCCTCCATGATGAAGGTGACGCGGTTCTTCTCTTCGTCGGTGATGAGGAGCCAGCCGTTGTGCCGGTCATGGGCAAGGCCGGCCGGCACTCCGAATTCGGGCAGTTCCCCTTTCCACGGACGCGAAACGGTGCTGCCGGTGGACATGAGCAGGACCCGGCCGCTCCCGCTGTCGGATACCGCGAAGTCCCCTCCCCCGATCCAGACCACGTCCCGGGGCTGCACAAGCTCCCCCTGGCCGGCGTCGCCCGTGAAGGCGCCGTCGGCGCGGAATTCGTCAACGCGGCCGTTGCCCGTGTCGGCCAGAAGGACGGCGCCGTCATACTGGACGTCTATCCCCCTCACCCCGCTGATCTCGCCGGGGCCGCTGCCGGAGATGCCCCAGGTGGCGGTGTGCTCAAAGGCCGGCGAGAAAACCTGCACCGTGTCGGTGCGGGCGTCGGAGACATAGATGTTGCCGTCGTGATCGAGGCTGAGACCGGTCGGTCCAAGAAACTTCCCGGGGCCGGTTCCGCAGGATCCAAAGGTGGCTATTGCGCCGAAGTCGGCATCGGTGACGACGACCCGGCAGCTGAAACGCTCCAGGATGTAGAGCCTTCCCTCCTCGTCGACTTCAAGGTCGACGGGGTCGTTGGAGAAGGTGGACGCCAGGTACCGGGCCGTGCCGTAAGGCGAAACTACCGTGTATCCCGAGAAGGCGTGGCCCTCCGCCGTGCGTACGCGGACGGTGGGGGCCACGATGCCCTCCTGCCCGTAGGTGTGGGTGAGACCGTCGATGCCGCCCGGGACGGAGACGTATTCGCCGCTCCCGGTGAAGTCGATCTCCCAGGAGGTGACGGTTTCAGGGGTATTGTTCACAAGGCCGAAGGTCACGGTGAGGGGGATCTCGCCTCCCGCCGGGTCGGCGGTCAGGGTCAGCGGCTCGACGGCGGAGGTGCTCGACAGGCGTATGGTCGATGTGTACGCGGTTCCCTCATCGTCGAGGCCGGTGACAGTGACGTCCCTGGCCTCCCCTTCGACGAGAGGCAGGGCCTCGATGGAGAAACCGCCCGGGACAATCCGCATGCCGGGCATGAATCGCATCTTCTTGACCGGGCCCCCGAAGGTCCCCTGGACGTCGACGTGGCCGGCGTGGATCACGTCGCCGTCGGAGGGAGAGGTGATGGTAATGCCGGCGGGGGCCGCGGAGGCTTCCTCGCAGCGGAACCAGAGCTTCACCTCCGTCGTCTTGCCCGATGTGTCTTTGGCTTTGAGCTTGATTTCGTTCTCCCCGAAACGCAGCGTGACGGGTACGGCAAACCGGTCGGAATCATCGAGGAGGACGGTGATCGGCCCCGACGAGTTTACTTTGAGGGTAGCCGACATGACGGCGACGTTGCCGGTGACGGAGCCGGTGACGACGAACTCCGTCCCGAACACTGTTTCTCCGTCGGCGGGGCTGTCGATCGTGACGACCGGCGGCTCCTTGTCTTTGCCCTCTTTGGCGGCGAGAGAGGGTCCGGCGAAGAGGGCGAGGAAGATCGCGGGAAGCAGGCAGAGCAGGGGGGACAGTACTTTTCTGCTGGTCATGCAGCACTCCTTTGTTCAGGTTGAGGTCAGCGGAGCGGGTGGTACGTCGGTTCAGGGTGAAGCGGTCGGTTCTGGCGGTACTGCGGTTCCGAGATAAATCCGTCAGGTGGAGCTTGCGATGGTGCCGTGACGTACTGTGACGCGGGAAGCTTCACTGGAAGGCCGGGGCCTCCCGCATTGGGATTAGGTTTTTACTGGATTGGGGAAACTATGTCAAGGAGAAATATCTTCCGTTGCCTCATCGCTTTGAGGCCGCTGCCGTCGAGTCCTGGATAACAATATCTGTTTCGGGACAAACGGCCCGCAGAAGCTCGAGGAGTTTTGCCACCGACGGCACGGACCTCCCCTTCTCGTACCTGGCATAGGCGTTTCTTGACGAAGCGCCCAACCGCTCGGCTACCTGGGCCAGGGAGAGGCCGCTCAGTTCGCGCTTGCGCTGAAGCAGCAGGCGAACAAGAGGCTTCGGGTCATCTGAACCCACCTC
>JAUWCW010000036.1 GCA_030609125.1 Candidatus Rokuibacteriota bacterium | reverse complement strand
TACCTCATCTGCAACGCCGACGAGGGTGAGCCCGGCACCTTCAAGGACCGCTATATCCTGGAGCGCGACCCTCACCTCCTCGTCGAGGGGATGGCAGTGGCCGCTCGCGCCGTCGGCGCACACAGGGCTTTCGCCTACGTGCGCGGCGAGTACCGTGCCGGCGGCGCGTCCCTCGAGCGGGCCGTCGGCGACGCGAAAGAGGCGGGTCTGCTCCGCGGTCTCGAGATAACCATCCACTACGGGGCCGGATCCTACCTCTGCGGAGAGGAGACTGCGCTCATCTCCTCTCTCGAGGGACGACGGGGCGAGCCCCGCCCCCGCCCGCCCTACCCTACGGAGTGCGGGCTCTACGGCTCTCCCACGGTGGTCAATAACGTGGAGACCCTGGCCTCTCTTCCCCTCATTCTCGAGAAAGGGCCCGACAGCTTCAGGGAAGCCACACCCCTTATTTTCAGCGTCAGCGGGCACGTGAACAGGCCCGGTCTCTACGAGTATCCCCTGGGAACCCCGCTGGCAGCGCTCCTCGAGGCCGCCGGGGGCGTAAAGGGGGACCTCAAGGCGGTCATCGTCGGTGGCCTGAGCTCACCCGTCCTTCCGGCGCACAGGGCCCGCACGCTCATCCTCGACTATGAGGAGTGCCGGGAGGCGGGAACCTCCCTCGGGTCGGGGGCCCTGATCGTCATGAACGACACCGTCTCCATTCCTTTCATCGCCCACAGGACAGCGGCGTTTTTCTCAGCCGAATCCTGCGGCCTTTGCGCCCCGTGCCGTGAGGGCATGTACGTCGTCTCCAGCCTGTTGGGAACCCTCGCTCAGGGGAAAGGGAGAACAGAGGACTATCTCAGGGTCCTGGATGTGTGCCGGGGGATCACGGGAGCCACCCTCTGCCCGGCGGGAGACTCCTTCGCTCTTTCCATAGAGTCCATGCTCAGATCCTTCAAAGACGAGTTTCCGTTGCAGAAGAGAATATAAAAGCATGAATGTTATCAGTATAATACAATATATTCTCTCATGCGACACATGAGCACATTCATCACCGTTAACGGAACGCCTGTCCTCTTCCGCAAGGGGCAGACCGTCCTCGAGGCGGCCCGGGCCGCCTCCATCCCTATCCCCTCGCTCTGCTTCCACCGGAAGACCGGAGCGGCCTCCACCTGCAGGGTCTGTGTCGTCGAAATCGATGGCAGGAGCGGCCTTCATCCCTCCTGCGCACTCCCTGCCGAGGCGGGCATGAGCATCCGCACCGAATCCCCCGCCGTGCGAACCGCCAGGAGGACGGTCATAGACCTGCTCCTCTCGGGCGGACGGCACGACTGCACCGCATGCGGCGCCGGCGGTTCCTGCGAGCTCCAGGAAGCCGCGGAAGCGATGGGGATCAAGGAGGCTTCTCTTGCCGTTCCCCGCTCCTTTCCGTCCCGGGACGACTCCTCGCCGATGATCCTCCGCGATCCCGACAAGTGCATCCTCTGCGGGCGCTGCGTCCGGGCCTGCGGGGAGACGGTGTGTCACGACGTTCTCGGCTTCGGCGGCCGATCGGCGGCGACAAGGGTCATCTGTGACGACGACCTGCCCATGGGCGAATCCGGCTGTGTGCACTGCGGCGAGTGCGTCCAGATCTGCCCCACCGGAGCCTTTCTGGACAGGACGTCCTCCGCGCCCGCCGTCCGTGACGAACTGGAGACAACAGACACCGTCTGCCCCTACTGCGGTGTCGGCTGCGGCCTCACCATCCACGTGAACAGGAGGACCCGGAAGATCGTTCGCGTCACCGGCGTCGAGGGCCATCCCGCCAGTGACGGCATGCTCTGCGTCAAGGGGCGCTACGGACTCGATTTCATACAGAGCGAGGAGCGTCTGCGGGCGCCCCTGCTCCGCAGCGCCGAAGGCTTCACGAAGGTTTCCTGGGAGAAAGCCATCTCCATCGTCGCCGGCCGTTTCCGAGACGCCGTGGAGACATTCGGTCCTGATTCCGTGGCCGGCCTCTCCTCGGCCAAGTGCACCAACGAGGAGAACTACCTCTTTCAAAAGCTCTTCCGCCAGGTGCTCAAAACCAACAACGTGGACCACTGCGCCCGCCTCTGCCACAGCTCCACCGTAACCGGCCTGAGCGGGACCCTCGGGGCGGCGGCCATGACCAACGACATCGCCGGCATCGCCGGGGCGGACGTCATTCTCGTCATCGGCTCGGACACCACCACCGCCCATCCCGTCATCGCGTCCCGGATACGGCAGGCCGTTCGCTCCGGCAGCAGCAGGCTCATCGTCATCGACCCGCGGCGCATCGGGCTCGTCCGCGAGGCGGAGCTCTACGCCCGGCACCGCTGCGGGACCGACGTTGCCGTTATCAACGGGTTGATGCATCTCATCCTCGCCAACGGATGGGAGGACCGTGACTTCATCGAGCGGCGCAGTGAAGGGTTCGCGGAGCTCAGGGATCTTGTCTCGGCGTACAACCCCGCCAGGGTGGAGGAGATTTCGGGCGTTTCCGCGTCGCTGCTCAAAGAGATGGCCGCCCTTTTCGGCCGCGCCGAAACTGCTTCCGTCTATTACGCCATGGGCATCACCCAGCACGTAACAGGGACCGACAACGTCCGGTCGCTGGCGAACCTCCAGCTCCTCTGCGGCAACCTGGGCATTCCCGGCGGAGGCATCAACCCCCTCCGCGGGCAGTGCAACGTGCAGGGGGCGTGCGACATGGGGGCCCTTCCCGGATCGCTTCCGGGGTACGCACCGGTGACGGCGGAGGCGTCCCGCCTTGCCTTCGCCGGAGAGTGGGGCTCCTCTCCTCCTTCCGCACCGGGCCTCACGGCCCTGGAGATGATCGATGCCGCCGGCCGGGGGGACGTCAAGGCCCTCTACATCATGGGGGAAAACCCCTGCCTCAGCGATCCCGACAGCAGCCGTGTCGCCGAGGCCCTGGCCAGAACGGACTTCCTCGTTGTACAGGATATTTTCCTCACCGAAACGGCGAAGCTCGCGGACGTTGTCCTCCCCGCGGCCTGCTTTGCCGAGAAAGATGGTCTCTTCACCAGCACCGAAAGGAGGGTGCAGAGACTCCGCCGTGCCCTCGCCCCACCCGGAGAGGCCAGGGAGGACTGGTGCATCCTGCGTGATCTTGCCGGAGAGCTCGGCAGGTCCTGGCCCTACCGGTCTGCCGAGGATGTCCAGGAAGAGATACGCAGGGTCGTGCCGGCGTATGCCGGGATAACCTGGGAAAGGGCCGCGGCGGGCGGAGTGCAGTGGCCCTGTCCGACGGTGGACCACCCTGGCACGGACATTCTGCACCGGGACTCCTTTCCCGTCGGCCGGGCACGGATGAGGGGGGCGGCTTACCGCCCTCCCGCGGAAGAAACGGACGCCGAATTCCCTTTCGTCCTCACCACCGGCCGTCTCCTGCCCCAGTTCCACACGGGGACCATGACACGAAAATCTCCGGGGATAGACGCCATCGCCGGAGTTGCGGTGGAAATTGCCCCTGAAGACGCCCACGCTCTCGGCATCGCGGACGGCGATCGCGTCGAAGTTCGGACACGGCGCGGCTCGCTCCAGGTACCGGCCCTCGTCACCGACAGGATCAGCCCGGGGACCCTGTTCCTCCCCTTTCACTTCCGGGAGGCCGCCGCCAATATGCTCACCAGTCCCGCGCGAGACCCCGAGGCGGGAATTCCGGAGCTCAAGGTATGCGCCGCCATGATGAGAAGGGTTTCCTAGCCCGAATCTCTCCTCTGCCTGAGCTATCTAACAACTAAGGGGAATGGGAAAAATGTCACCGAGATGGAAAAGGGGAGCGATGCTCATGTCGGCGGTTGCTCTTCTGGCCGCTCCGCCCGCCGGGGCCGGCGGCGCCGGTAAGAGAGGAGGCAGACAGATGGACTGGAGCAGCTATTCCAGGCCGTCCAGGGAGGAGCTGAAGAAGGTTCTGACGCCCCTTCAGTACGAGGTGACACAGGAAGACGGCACCGAGACGGCCTACCGCAACGAGTACTGGGACAACAAGAAGGAGGGCATCTACGTGGACATCGTTTCCGGCGAGCCCCTCTTCAGTTCCACCGACAAGTACGACTCCAGGTCGGGTTGGCCGAGTTTCACAAAACCCCTGCTTGAGAACAGCGTGGTGGAACACAAGGACCGCAAGCTGTTCATGGTCAGGACGGAAGTGCGCAGCAGGTACGGCGGCTCCCACCTGGGTCACGTATTCGCGGACGGCCCCGCCCCCACGCAGCTCCGCTACTGCATCAATTCCGCCGCCCTGCGGTTCGTTCCGAAAGGGCGGCTGGAGGAGGAGGGTTACGGGCGCTTCCGGGAACTCTTCGAATGAAGCGGCGGAGCGTCAGGTTCTCTTCCGCTCCCTCTCGGCCAGGTCCTCCACCAGGTGCCTCATGTCGAAACTGTTCCGCTCCAGCTCCAGGCTGCCGCTCTCGATCTTGGAGAAGTCGAGAACGTCGTTGACCATAGTCATCAGGGCGGCCGCCTCGGAATTGATGGTGTTGAATATCTTCTTCTGATCTTCGTCGGAAACGGTGTCCAGCGCCAGCTCGGACATGCCGATGATCCCGTTCAGGGGGGTCCTGATCTCGTGGCTCATGTTGGCCAGAAACTGCCCCTTCGCCCGGCTTGCGTCTTCCGCCGCCAGCCGCGCCGCCTTCTGCGCCGCTTCGGACTCTTTCCTGGCCGATATGTCCCGGATCACAAGAACCACCTGCACCACGTTTCCTTCCGGGTCCAGGACCGGCGACGTCGAGGCCTCAACCTGCACATCCTTTCCGTCCTTTCCGCAGTGGATCTGCTCGGTGAGTATGTTGAAGCTCTCAGCCACGACGCTGATTTAGTCGTCGCCGCCGACCTCGAGGGGCGCCATTCTTGAATAGTCCCCCGGGGCCGTCGACCTCACGATGTGCCGGGAAATAGCCGTGAGCCGCCTGACGAGCATCACGCGCAGGGCCATGACAATCACCGCTACACCGACGATCAGGATCGACAGCAGAGCGAGCAGGCTGCCTCCGGACTCACGGAAAATCTGAAGCGCCAGCTCCGAGGCTGTTTCCGTCATCTCCTCCATGTGTTGGCGGTATATGGAGTGAACGGAAAAGACGATCACGGCCGACATGAGCAGCATGGAAACGCCGACAACGCCCGTTATCTTCGCACCGATGCTCCTCATCGTCCCACGCCACGGTAGCAGAACCGATCTCAGCTGCCAAGGGAGAGGGTCATTCCCGGAGGAGAGCCTCCCTCAGGGCGTCAGGGTCGGTGACGGGAGGGAGGCAGGTGAAGTTCTCACACAGATAGACCGCCGCCTTTCCCGCACGCATCCTCATCTCCCGTGTGTAAGGGGCCAGGGAGGAAACCCGCTCTCCCTCCTCCCCGGGGGGCCGCAGAAGAACGACCTTGTTCGGCACGAAGCCGCGGCGGATCTCCTGCAGCAGGGCCGCCGTGTCGTCCCCGTCGCGCCTGCCGGCGACGACGATCTCCTTCACGGGCCCGTGGAGAAAATCCAGGGCGGTGAGCATCATGGTGTGGCCCCGCCCGGTGCGCTGCAACTCCCCGGCGAAGGCGCGCAGAAGCTGCTGCGCCATCTGATCCAACCCCGTGTCGCCGGTGAGACGAGCCAGCCGCAGAAGGTTCAGCAGTGCCACCGAGTTGCCTGACGGCAGGGCGCCGTCATAGGACTCTTTCACCGACGCTATCAGCTTTTCGTTCCCCTTCCCGGCAAAGAAGTAGCCCCCCTCTTCCCCGTCCCAGAAGAGATCCTTCATCAGACCGTTCAGCGCAACCGCCTCTCTCAGGTATCGCGTGGTGAAGGTGGCCTCGTAGAGGTCAAGGAGACCGGCGACGAAAAAGGCGTAATCGTCCAGGTAGGCCGGGTAGGCGGCTTCCCCCCGGCGGTATCTGCGCAGAAGCTTTCCTTCCCTGTCCCTCATCTTCCCGAGAACAAAGTCGGCGGCCTTCTCCGCCGCGCGGGCGTACTCCTCGTTCCCCAGAACCACGCTCCCCTGCGCCAGGGCGCCGATCATGAGCCCGTTCCAGGAAGTGAGTATCTTGTCGTCCTTGAGCGGCGGGACGCGATGGCGGCGGTGGCGGAAAAGCAGCTCCCTGCTCTTTTCGATCCCTCCCGTCCTCTCGGGATCCTTCCCGAGGTGCAGTATGTTCATCCCCGTCCGCTCGCCCGAAGCCTCATCGCGATAGTTGCCGCCGTCTACGACATTGAAGGTCTCCGCGAAATCCTCCCCTTCCCCGCTGCCGAGGACCTTCACAATCTCGTCCTTCGACCAGACGTAGAATCTGCCTTCCTCGCCCTCGCTGTCGGCGTCCTCCGCCGAGTAGAATCCCCCTTCCGGTGAAGTCATGTCCCGCAGGACGTAGGTGAAGATCTCCCGCGCAACATCGGCAAACTCCTTCCGGCCTGTCACCTGGTACGTTTCGACGTAGGCCGCCGCCAGGAGGGCCTGGTCGTACAGCATCTTCTCGAAGTGGGGGACGAGAAACTCCCTGTCCGTCGAGTAGCGGTGGAAGCCGTAGCCGAGCTGATCGAATATCCCGCCGCGCCTGAGAGCCCTGAGGGACCGGTCCACCATCTCCACGGCCTGCTTCTCGCCGCTGCGCCTGGAATAGCGGAGCAGGAACCGATAGACATGCGGCATGGGAAACTTGGGGGCATCCCCGAAGCCGCCGTGCTTCTCGTCGAAGCTCCCGGCAATGGAGTCGTAGGCGGCGGGGAAAACATCTCCGCCGGGAATCTCGCCGGATTCGCTCTTTTCGACCTGCTGGAGAGCCGCCGTGATCGCCGCGGCGGACTCGAGCACTTCCTCACGCTCCTCTTCCCACAGCGACACCACCTTCTTCAGCAGATTCACCAGTCCCATGCTGCCGAGGCGGGCTTCCCGGGGAAGGTACGTTCCGGCAAAGAAAGGTTTTTTGTCCGGCGTCATGAGGATCGTCAGAGGCCATCCTCCCCGGCCGGTCATGATCTGTGAAACCGCCATGTAGACCTGGTCGATATCGGGCCGCTCCTCCCTGTCCACCTTGATTGCGACAAAGTGCCGGTTGAGGACATCCGCCACCTCCCGGCTCCCGAAGGACTCTTCCTCCATTACGTGACACCAGTGGCAGGTGGAGTAGCCGATGGACAGGAACACCGGCTTGTTATCCCGCCGGGCCCGCTCGAACGCCTCTTCACCCCAGGGGTACCAGTCGACGGGATTCCCGGCGTGCAGCAGAAGATAGGGACTCTTCTCGAAGATGAGTCTGTTGTACTTTTCCCCCCCGTCGGGCGGGAGGGAACTTCTGTCCACGTCGTCAGGAGGAAGCGCCAGGGCCCCGGTACGCGTCACCATCATAAGCAGAAGCACCATCATCGCCGTTGCTTTCTTCAAAGGCTTACCTCTTTTCTTAGACGCCCGTCGCTCCCCCGGGGTTCGCCCCGTGCCTTGACTTAAGTCAATGACATGTCCTGGAAGATGGCGTATTTTGTCAACATGGACCGATACACTAAGGCCTTCGTGGTCGCTTCCCTGGCCTACTTTGCCGCCGGGACCTTTCTCGGAATGTGGATGGGCATCGACAGCGCTCCGGAGTGGGCGTGGTTCGCTCATGTTCACTTCAACCTTCTCGGGTTCATGGCAATGATGATCTACGGCGTGGGGTACTTCATTCTTCCGCGCTTCAACGCGCGACCCCTCGTCTGGCCCGGCGGCGTGGCCGTTCATTTTTACCTCGCCAACATAGGACTGGTCGGCATGGTCGCCACCGCGCCGGAGAGGCCTTCAACGGGTTTTCTCCTCTTTTCCCTCATCTCCGCCGCCTCCGCGGCCGTGTTCGCCGCCAATCTGGGGGCCAGCATTCTTCTTCCCCTCCGGGACAGGAGCGGAGACGGCGAAGAGGAGGAAAAGGCGCCGGAGCCCGCCGTCCAGGAGATCACACAGGAGACGAGAATAGGCGAGATCATCACCAGGTGGCCCGCAACGGTGGAGGTTTTTGTCAACAACGGCTTCGCGCCTCTCGCCGATCCCGCTCACCAGGAGAAGGTCAGGCAGCTCCCGGTCACCCTCGCCATGGGGTGCGCCAACCACGGGGTGGACCTGGAGCGTATGCTGGGCCTTCTGAACGAGGCCGTTTCCGGCACGGGAAGGGAACACTCCAGCCGGGGTCAGCACGAGCTCATCGGCCCCGATCACGTCATTGGAGACATCCTCGGCACCTACCCCGCCACGAAAAGGGTCTTCAGAAAATACTACGGGGAGGCCTGCTTCTCCTGCCCCGGACAGGCCACGGAGACGGTGCGCCAGAGCGCCATGATGCACGACGCCTCGGAAGAGGAGCTCCTGGCCGAGTTGAACGCCGCCGCCGGCACCGGCGCCTGACAGCCTACCTCCCGGTGCGGGTGTAGGAGCGCCTCACATGGCAGGCCGGTGAGCACTCCCCGCCGTCGGGAAGTCTTGTATATCGAACAAAATCCCCCGTCCACCCCATGGGCCGGCCCATAAGTTTCTCACCGTCCGCGGCGTGGGAAAGGTGACAGGCCTTGCAGGTGTAGCCTTTCGCGCCGCTGACGTGAAGGTAGTGCAGGTTGAGGCCCGCGTTCCGAAAGGCGGTCTTGCTCGTCGTCTTCTCCAGCAGAACCATGTAGACATCGTGACACCTCCAGCAGAGCTCGAAGTCCTCCTGTCCGAACCCGCCGCTGGCGGGAACCCCGAGAGAGACATCCTCGGCGAGGTACGCATCGAGAAGACCCCGGAAAGATGACGCGTGCGGGTCGTGGCACCGCAGGCACGCCCCTTCCTCCACCGGCAGGTGGACCGAGCCGGACTTATTCACCTCCTCCTCGAACTCGCGGTGGCAGGAATAGCAGAGCCCGCCACCTCCTCCAAAGGCCAGGCTGAACTCCGCCCCTGTCCCGTCCGGATGTCGAGTGGCGCTTCCCTTGTGGCAAGGCCGGCACCGTCCCTCCCCGAAGGGCGCGTGGGTGAAGGCTCCCTCATCGAGACTGCGGTGACAGGGCCCTTCACGACAGCCCGTGCCGTTCTCCGCTCCGGCACAGCGAAGGGCGGTCAGGGCCAGGAGCAGAACGGTCGCCGAAACTGCCGCAATCTGTTTCACGTCTCCATCAGACCGCGGCGGGAAATGTCTGTCAAGTCACTCTTCGTGTATAATAATTCACTTTGGGGTCCGGCTTTCCTGCCGGGTTCAACCTCAAAAGGGAGAAAATGATGATCACCCTGCTCGACTACGGCGCCGGCAACGTCCGCAGTGTGCGGAACGCCATCAGGGCGTTGGGTTTCCAAGTGAGGGACGTCGCCGCACCCGCCGACATACTCGGTGCGGAAAAGCTCGTCTTCCCCGGTGTCGGTTCGTTCGGCAGCGCCATGGAGCGGCTCCGGTCCGACGGCTACGCGGAGCCCCTCCGGGATTACATCTCCCGGGACAGGCCCTTTCTCGGGATCTGCCTCGGTCTGCAGACTCTTTTCGAATGGAGCGAAGAATCACCCGGCATCCCCGGCCTGGGCGTCATACGAGGCGAGGTGAAGCGCTTTCCCGGCCGCGGCCTCTCGGTCCCCCAGATCGGGTGGAACGGCATCTGCGTCCGCAAGGCCTCAACGCTCCTTTCAGGCCATGACGATGAGAAGCTCTACTTCGTTCACTCTTACCACGGAGTCCCCGCCCCGGGCTGCAGCGACTGGATACTCACCACCACGACCTACGGCGAGGATTTCGTCAGCGGCGTTCAGAGGGGGCGGGTGGCGGCCTTTCAGTTCCACCCGGAAAAGAGCGGTGCGGCGGGGCTTCGCATACTCCGCAACTTTCTCTCCCCCCCGGCGGATGACCCCGTCTCACCGACCGGTAAAGACGCATCCTGCACCACCAGGCCGGCGAGAAGGATCATCGCCTGCCTCGACGTCAGGACCAACGACCAGGGAGATCTCGTCGTAACCAAAGGCGACCAGTATGACGTACGCGAGAAGGGTCTTGTCCGCAACCTCGGCAAGCCCGTGGAGCTGGCGCGGCGCTACTTCGAGGAAGGCGCCGATGAAATAACCTTTCTCAACATAACGGGCTTCAGGGACTTCCCCCTCGAGGACCAGCCCATGCTGGAGATTCTCCGACGCACCTCGGAGAATGTCTTCGTTCCGCTGACCATCGGCGGGGGGATCCGCGAATACACCGATTCCGACGGCCGCCGCTGGTCGGCCCTCGATGTGGCTTCGGAGTACTTCCGCTCCGGGGCGGACAAGATATCCATCGGCTCCGACGCCGTCTATGCCGTCGAGGAGTGCCTCGCTGCCGGAAAACCCGGCGGGAGGAGCTCAATCGAACAGATCGCCAGAGTCTACGGCAATCAGGCCGTTGTGGTCTCTATCGACCCGCGGCGGGTTTACGTGGCATCGCCGGAGGCCACCCCGCGGCGGGCGTTCCGCACCTCCGCACCGGGACCGAACGGCGAAGAGTTCTGCTGGTTTCAGTGCACCGTCAAGGGGGGCCGTGAGGGACGGGACGTGGACGCGGTTCAGCTTGCCCAAACCGTCGAAGAGCTCGGCGCCGGCGAGATTCTCCTCAATTGCATCGACAGGGACGGCACCGGTCTCGGCTTCGACATCGAGCTCGTATCCTCCGTCTGCGACGCCGTCTCCATCCCCGTCATCGCCTCCAGCGGCGCCGGGACGGCGGAGCACTTCGCGGAGGTCTTCGAGTCCACCCGCGCTGAGGCAGCCCTGGCGGCGGGCATCTTTCACAGGAAGGAACTTTCCCTGTCGGCGATCAAGGAGCACCTCCGCCGCCGGGGCATTGAAACCCGCTGACGGAGAAAGGAGGCAGAAAAAAACCCGGCAGCTTTGAGCTTCCGGGTTCCCTTTTGCTCCGGGCTTCACTATTCGCTGTCGGCGCCCTCCGGTTTTTCTTTCTCGGAGTCAGGCCTTTCCGCCTCATTCTCAGGGCCGGCCGCCGCCGCATCCTCGCCGGCCTCCGCCGCATCCTCGCCGGCCTCCACCGCACCCTCGCCGGCCTCCACCGCACCCTCGCCAGCCTCCACCGCACCCTCGCCAGCCTCCACCGCACCCTCGCCGACGATCATCCCGT